>NZ_JBFUFQ010000380.1:0-3395 GCF_056403355.1 Rhizobacter sp. P2_H3
GCGCGTCAGCGCGTCAGCCTGGCGAGTGACGACGCGCGTGCCGACGTGCACGTCGACAACCCGACGCTGCCGCACATCTTCGGCGGCGTGCTGTACCTGAGCCGGCCGGAAGACTGCCGCGGCGGCACGCGCTTCTACCGGCACCGCGCGACCGGGCATGACCGCCGGCCCGACGATGCCGCGCTGGCCGGCATGGGCCATGCGTCGTTCCTCGATTTCCAGAAGCGCCACCTGCCGATCAACCGGCGGCTGCCGTTCGCCGAATGGCAGCAGCAGCGCGATGCGACCTGGGAGTTCCTGTTCGAGGTGCCGATGCGTTTCAACCGGCTGATCGTGTTCCGCAGCGACTTCTTCCACGCGATCACCGAGCTGTTCGGCGACCGCGCGGAATCAGGCCGGCTGGTGCAGCTGTTCCACTTCGAAGCGCAGCGCTGAGCGCACGGCGCCCGGGAGGGCGTCAGTCCAGCCGCAGCCCGTCGAGCGAGACCCCGCACAGCTCGGCCAGCGCCTCGACCGCCAGCGCGTGATCCTCGCGCTGCGGCAGGCCCGAGACCGTCACCACACCGATGCAGCCGCTGCCCTCGACCCGGATCGGGAAGCTGCCGCCGTGGTCCGCGTAGTCGCGCAGCGGCAGCCCCATCTTCGACTCGAGCGTGCCGCCGTCCAGCGCGTTGTCCAGCCCCACGCGGTAGGAGCTGCGGTGCAGCAGCTCGACGGTGTTGCGCTTGCGGCGCGCCCAGTCGGCATTCGACGGCGAGGTGCCCGGCATCGCGCAGAAGAACACCGTTTCGCGCGCCAGGCGCACCTCGATCGTGATCGCGACCCCGCGCGCTTCGGCCATGTCCCTCAGCCGCGAGCCCAAGGCCCATGCGGTGGCTTCATTGAAGTGTTTCGTTTGAAAACAATCCTCTTGGCGGGCAATCGTTTTCAGATCTTTTTCGAGGTTCATGGCGGGGTCTGAAGCGGGTTGAAGGGGCGTCGGAGGGGCGTTTGAGCCTCCGACTGTATCGGCAGAGCCCGAAAGTCATGCATCCACCGCATGCGTCACCTTAGGTGAATGCATGGGTTGGAGACACTGTGCGCATTCGACGCGGCCGGCCTTTGACACCCGGGGGCTTTCTGGTCCGACGTCTGCGATCCCGCGGATCGCTTCCACCCCTTCTCCGACCTCCCTCTTTTTTGAAGGATTGGCCCATGCCGTCCCTGACTGAAACCTTGTTCACCTCCCCGGCGCTGCTCGTCTTCGGCGCGATCGCCTTGCTCGTGGCGGCCTCGTTCGCACTCGGCGCGCTCAGCCGCATGCCACCTCGAACACGCGTGCGGCGCATCGGCGTCGTGCTGGCGCTCGTGGCGTTGCTGGCCGCCCATGGGCTGGGCTGGCTCGCGCTGCAGGATTTCCAGCGCCAGATCGCAGACGCCCGGCTGCACGCGGCCGATGACGCGATGGCGCGCGATGCCCTGGCCTACCTGGCGCACCGCTGCGACACCGAACGCCACCTGACGATCTCGAGCGAGGCGAGCCGTGTGCCGGCGAACGAGGGCGTGCTGCTCGACATCGAGCATGTGCGCCGCCCCGCGCTCGACGAGGTGCCGCCCGTCGACTGGTTCGATCCGCTGGATGCGCGGCAGGTGCTTGCCACGTCGGCGTTCGTCTTCGTCGAGCAGGACCGGCGCATGACATCGCGTGGCGCGATCTCGGTGACGGCGCACCGTCTGTGGTGGGAATCCACGGGGCGTGCCTTGCTGCCGCCCGCGAACACCGAGGAGTTCATGGCGCGGCTGGTGCAGGTCGACCTGTCGCAGTCGATCGAAGGGCCGGTGAGTGCGAGCTCGGCGCGCTACCTGCTGTCGGTGCAGGACACGTCGACCCTCGAGGACCGCAGCCATGGGGTCGCGCGAATCGAGTTGCGGCTGTTCGATCGGCGCCAGGGCGCGCCGATGGCGGAGTACGTCGGATTCGTTGCACACCTGCTGCCCGCCTACCGGCTGCGAGATGGCCGTGCATCGCGGGAGATCCGACCCTGCAGCGGGCCGGAGCAGGCGTTCACGACGGCGGAAGCGGGGTTCGATGTGATCGGGTTCTTCCTGGTGCGGGGTGTGCGTGTGGCCAAGGAGCGGCCGAGGTTGATGACTTGACTCGAGGGACGGGGCGTTCCTCCTTCATGTTGATGAGGACGGATGTCCCAGGCCCGTTGACTCGCAACGAGGCGCTGGTTAACGTGCGCCCCCACGGCAACAGCATCGATGGATGCGCGCCAAGCCCGACCCGCTCACAAAAGCGGGCAGTGCACCCGGCCCCGCGGGCCGGCCCGTCGATCCCGTTGATTCCCTCAGGGAGAAGCCCTTGCATCCATCGCACCACGCGACCGTGGTGAGGCGCGGCGTTGCCGTGCCTTGGACGGTCTTGAACGTCATCTTCACGCTCTGGCTGCTGGCCTGCGCGACATCTGCCATTGCGCAGTCGCCGGTCCAGCCGCCGGCCGACCCGTTCAACTACGCACGCACGACGAGCTTCACCTACCGCCCTGACGGTTTGGTGGAGACCGAGACGGTCGAGCCCGGCAACCCGCAGCTGTGCGTGGTGACGCGGTACCGCTACGACGCGCGGGGCAACCGCACCGGCACGCAGGTGTCCAACTGCAGCGGCGCCACCGGCGACGCCGTGTTCGCCACGCGCAGCAGCAGCGTCAGCTACGGCGCGCAGACGGTGACGATCGGCGGCACGAGCGTGCAGATCCAGCCGGACACCCAGGTGAGCGGCCGCAGGAACGCGTTGCAGCAGGAGGAGACGCAGACGGTGGATCCGCGCTTCGGCACGGTGCTGAGCAGGACGGATGCGAACGGGCTGACCACGCGCTGGGAATACGACGACCTGGGGCGCACGACGCGCGAGATCCACCCCGACGGTACACGGGTGATCACGGCGTACTGCTACATCGCCGGCCGGATCGACACGGCCACCAACAGCCCGACGTGCCCGAGCCCTGCGGCTTCCGAGATCCCGGCTGACGCGGCGCAGTTCACGCACGTGGAGCCGAGAGACGCCAGTGGCACGGAGGGTGTCAAGAACGGTCCGTTCACCCGCCAGTACCTGGACCGCGCAGGTCGGCTGCTGCGCCATGTCACCGAAGCCTTAGATGGATCGACGCAACCCGGCGGTGTCAATCGCCTGATCGCTACCGACACCACGTTTGGCGACCTCGGCCAGGTGCTGGTGCAGACGCAGCCGTACTTCCTGGACAGCGGCTCGTCGACGAGCGCAGGCAGTGCAGACGTGGGGCTCACGCGCACCGAATACGACGCACTGGGCCGCCCGGTCCGGGTCTACACCGCCGACCCCCAGGGCAGCCAGCCGAGCGTGAGTTTCGGTGCCCGCGGCAACCGCAGGGCTCGGG
>NZ_JBFUFQ010000381.1:0-3327 GCF_056403355.1 Rhizobacter sp. P2_H3
CCGGCCGCACCCGCCACGCTGCCCGAGGTGCCCGGCGCCGCGCCGGCCGCGCGCACTGCCGTGCTGGGCAGCACCTACGCGATCGACGGTGCCATCATGCCGGTGATGCGCGGCCAGCAGCTCACCGAGACCCGCGCCGACATGCGCCGCAACGACGGCGTACTGAGCTTCGACAACCGGCTGCTGCGCAGCTTTGCCGGCGACACGCGCTCCTCCGACATCACGCGGCTGGACCGCAAGCTGGTGTGGACGCAGAACATCGCGAAGAAGACCTACACCGAATGCCCGCTGACCGGCTGCCCCCGGCCGGCGCAGCCGCAGCAGCCCGACAAGCCGAAGCCCGAGCAGCCGGCGAAGCCCGCCGAGCCGTCGTGCCCGCTGGTGCTGAAGAAGAACGACCTGAAGGTGGTGGCCACCGGCGAACGCAAGGCGATCGGCGCGTTCAACAGCGAACGCTTCCAGCTCGCCTGGGTGCTGGAGCTGGAGGATCCGCAGGGCCGGCGCAACAGCAACCGGGTGCAGCTCGACCTGTGGACCACGCCCGAGGTCGGCGCGGTGAAGGAGGTGCAGGTGATCACGCAGGCCTTCCAGGCGCGGCACGCCGCCGCCGTTTCGGCCGGCGGCGAGCATCCGTTCGGCAAGTACCTGC
This sequence comes from Rhizobacter sp. P2_H3, assembly GCF_056403355.1. NCBI lineage: Bacteria > Pseudomonadati > Pseudomonadota > Betaproteobacteria > Burkholderiales > Sphaerotilaceae > Rhizobacter > Rhizobacter sp. P2_H3. Next base: position 650 of record NZ_JBFUFQ010000381.1, read on the forward strand.
CGAAAGAGGTGACGGGCTCGATGGGCGCGCTGCTGCGCAACCTGGGCGGCGCCAACGCGAAGACGACCGCCGCCTGGGGCAACGAGCTGAAGAAGGTGCGCGGCTACCCGATGGCGATGACGCTGGCGTGGACGGCCGACGGCAATGCCTGCGGCGACGACGCCTCGGCCGCGCGCGGCAACACCTCGGCACCGAGCGTCGGCAGCCTGCTGGGCGGCTTGCTCGGTGGCGGTGGCGGCGACGGCAAGCCGGCCGGCGCCGCGGGCGGCCCGCTGCTGAGCTACAGCTACGAGGTGAAGACGCTCGAGGTGAAGCCGGTCAGCGACGGCTGGTTCATGCCGGATGCAGGCTTCCAGCGGGCGCAGTGACCGATCGTCGATGACCGGTGACCTGTTCGATGCGATCGACGATGCGCCGCCGTCGCAGGAGGTGATCGCCGACGGTGCGGTGGTGTTGCGCCGGCTCGCGCTGCAGCGGGCGCCCGCCCTGCTGGCCGACCTGCAGCCGGTGCTGGCGGCAGCGCCGTGGCGGCACCTGGTGACGCCGGGCGGGCAGCGCATGTCGGTCGCGATGACCAACTGCGGGCCGCTCGGCTGGGTGTCCGACCGGCGCGGCTACCGCTACCAGGCGAGCGATCCGCAGAGCGGCGCGGCGTGGCCGGCGATGCCGCGCAGTTTTCGCGAGCTGGCGGTGCATGCCGCGGCCTGCGCGGGGTTCGACGGCTTCGAGCCGGACGCGAGCCTCGTCAACTTCTACGAACCGGGGGCGCGGCTGTCGCTGCACCAGGACCGCGATGAGGAGGACTTCGGCGCACCGATCGTGTCGGTGTCGCTGGGGCTGCCGGCGGTGTTCCTGTTCGGCGGCACGCAACGGCAGTCGCCCGTGCAGCGGCTGCGGCTGGCGCATGGCGACGTGGTCGTGTGGGGCGGTGCTTCGCGATTGGCCTTCCACGGCGTGGCGCCGCTCGCGGACGGCGAGCATCCGGCGACCGGGCGCTCGCGGATCAACCTGACCTTCAGGAAGGCGGGGCGCTGACCTCGCGCACCGCGACGGCGAGTGCCGTGCCGGCGTGCTCCGGGAGCGATTGCACCTGCAGCGCGTGACGGGCGCCGTCATGCACGACCTGCAGCGCGGCAAGGTCCTGCTGCAATCCGGCATCGACCGCGTCGGGCGGAATCGACAGCCCGCTGCCGATCGCCTTCAGGCAGGCTTCCTTGCGGGTCCAGCCGCGCATGAAGGCGAGGTCGCGCTGCTCGGGTGGCGCGGCCCGCAGCGCGCGTTGTTCGGCCGACGTGAAATTGCGCTCGGCCAGCGCGATCGCATCGCGCATCGGCCGCAGCACCTCCACGTCGACGCCGATCTCGGTGCCCGCCGATGCACCTGGCGCCACTGCGATCACCGCGACATCGTCGCTGTGGCTCATGTTGAAGACGCAGGCGGCCGGCGCGTGCAGGAACGGCTTGCCGAACGGGCCGGCACCGAACACCAGCGCGGCGGCGGGCAGGCCGGTCTGCTGAGCGAGGATCGCCCGCAACGCGACGTGTGACGCCAGGTGCCTGCGCCGCAGGCCCTCGAACGCGAAGCGCTGGCCGCGCGCGATCTCGTCGGCCGACAGCGTCGCGAGTGCGGCGGCATCGGGCATCTCGTCGAGCCGCAGCCACCACAACCGCAGCCCGAGCGGTGCCGCCAGTTCGGTGTACGGCAACGAGCCCGCCATCGACAGGCTCAGAACGCCTCGTCCGGCCGCAGGTAGCGCCACTGCCCGGGCGGCAGGTCACCCAGCATCACGCGGCCGATGCGCACGCGCTTGAGGCCCAGCACTTCCAGCCCGACCGCCTCGCACATGCGCCGGATCTGGCGCTTCTTGCCTTCGCGCAGCACGAAGCGCAGCTGGTCGTCGTTGACCCATTCCACCTGGGCCGGGCGCAGCGCCTCGCCGTCGAGCTCGAGGCCGTGGTTCAGCAGCGCGAGTTCGCTGTCGGGCAGGCGCGTGCCGTCGGGGCGCTGCACGCGCACCAGGTATTCCTTCTCGATCTCGCTGTTCTCGCCGATCAGCTGCTTGGCGACGCGGCCGTCCTGCGTCAGCACCAGCAGGCCGACCGAGTCGATGTCGAGCCGCCCGGCCGGCGCGAGGCCGCGCAGGTGGGTGTGCAGGAAGCGGGTGCCGGAGTTGTCGTCGTGCCACTGGTTCTCGGGCTTCACGAGCACATAGGCCGGCTCGTAGCCGTCTTCCGCCTGGCCGCTGACGTAGCCGACCGGCTTGTTGATCAGCACCGTGACGCGTTGCGCCTGCTGGTGGCGGGCCTGGGCATCGACGGTGATGCGCTGGCCGGGCATCACGCGCGAGCCGAGTTCCTTGACGACCTGGCCGTCGACGCGCACCCAGCCCTTCGGGATCCACTCGTCGGCCTCGCGGCGCGACGCGATGCCGAGTTCGCTCATGCGCTTGGACAGGCGCAGGCTGCCGGGCTGCTCGGCGTGGTAAACGGGTTCGTCGTCGTCGCGCTCGAAGCGCGGGTTGGGGCGTTGCGGGGCAGGGCGGCTGTTGCCGAAGGCGGTGTTGCGCGGGGCGTTGTCGCGCTGGGCGCCGTGGCGCGGGCTCGGGTTGCGCGAGGACGTGTCGCGCGGCCCCGACGGCCCGGACGGGCCCGACGGGCGGCCGAACGCGGTGTTGGGGC
>NZ_JBFUFQ010000382.1:0-3312 GCF_056403355.1 Rhizobacter sp. P2_H3
GTGCCAGGCCCGCCTGGTCGGCCGGCGTCAGCTTGTAGCTGACCGGCAGGCCGGCCTGCGTGTCCGCGGTGGCCTCGGCTTCGGCGACGCCGAGCGACGTCAGCGCCGGCGGTGCCGTGGGCGCGGAGGCAGCCGATGCCGCCGCGGCCGGCCGCAGCACCGGCGTGTAGACGTTCAGCACATACGCCTGCTGCGCGGCGCGCGAGGGCGACGCGGCGTCCTGCACGCCGAGCACGAAGCGGAAGCTGCCGTTCTCGGCCGGCAATCCGCCGAGGCGGCCATCCTCGGTCAGCACCAGCCCCGGCGGCAGCTTGCCGTCGATCGTGTAGCGGTACGGCGGCGTGCCGCCCTTCACCACCTCGCGCGGACCGTACGGGGCACCGCGGCGCGCCGATGGCAGCGTGACGGTCTTGTAGACGAGGCGCATGTCGACGCCCGACGCGGCCGAGGCCGCCGGCCACGCGGCGATCGGGACCATCGCCATGTCGGGCGCGGACGCTGCGGAGGAAGCCGGCGCCGAGGCCGCGTGCGGCACCGTCGCCGCACGCAGCCCGAGGCTCGCCGCCAGCACCAGCACCGCGCCGGCCAGCGCGATGCGCGCCCGCCGGCAGCGCGCACACGGCTCGGGCCGCGGGAAAGGTGCATCGCGATGCGTCATGCCGTGCGCCCTTCCTTGCGCAGTTCCTTGGCAATGCCGCGCCGCAGGTCGGCCATCTCGATGCGCTCGCGCCCGCCCTGCAGCGCGCCCAGCGCCCCGAAGCGCACCACGTTCGCGATCGCGCCGCCCGACAGCTCGTGCCGCTCGGCCAGCCCCTGCAGGTCGACGTCGTCGGCCAGCCGCCCGGTGTGCCTCACCATGCCCTCCCACAGCAGCCGCCGCTGCTCGGCGTCCGGCATCGGGAAGTGCACCAGCGACTGGAAGCGCCGCGCGAACGCATCGTCGATGTTGGCCTTCAGGTTGGTCGCGAGGATCACCGTGCCCGGGAAATCCTCGACCCGCTGCAGCAGGTACGACACCTCCTGGTTGGCATAGCGGTCGTTCGAGCTGGAGGTCGCGGTCCGCTTGCCGAACAGCGCATCGGCCTCGTCGAAGAACAGGATCCACTGCCGGCTCTGCGCCTGGTCGAACACCTGGGCCAGGTTCTTCTCGGTCTCGCCGATGAACTGCGAGACCACCATCGACAGGTCGATGCGGTAGACATCGCTGCCGACCTCCTGGCCGATCAGCGTCGCGGTCAGCGTCTTGCCGGTGCCCGGCGGGCCGTAGAACAGGCTGCGGTAGCCGGGCTTCAGCGCCTTGTCGAGCCGCCAGTCGCGCAGCAGCCGCTGGCCGTGGCGGAACCAGGTGACGATGGCCTGCACCTCGTCCATCACCTCGCCGTCGAGCACCAGGTCGCTCCAGCCGAGCCGCGTGGTGATGCGCCGCGCCGGGAAGCCGATGCCGTAGTCGGRCTTGCGCGCCTCGCCGGTGGCCAGCCGCTCCAGCGTGTCGCCGCTGACGTGCAGCGCGGCGCTCAGCCACGGTTCGCCCGGCCCGTCGTGCTRCAGCCGCAGCAGCCCGTGGCGGCGCAGCGGGCGGTCCTCGTCGAGCAGGCGCTGCAGCGCAAAGCGGCGCGCCAGGTCTTCGCCGGCGACCAGGAAGGCCGCCGTCTCGCAGGTCGGCAGGAAGCCGCCGTGCGAGCGCCCCTTCCACCCGCCGAACTCGCTGAAGCCGCGGTCGAGGTTGCGGTTGCGCACGAACAGCATGTCGAGCAGTTGCGGTTTCAGGTGCGGCGCCAGCGCCAGCGCGAGCACCAGGCGCTCGTCGGCGTCGAGTCCGGCCGCGTGCACCAGGTCGGCGTAATCGCCGTCGTCGCGGGCAAGTGCCGGCGCCGCCATCGGCAGCGCCACCGGCGCCTCGGCCTGTCCGAAGTGCAGGCTGATGCGCGCCTGCAGCACGCGCTCCAGCCATGCGAGTTCGCGCCCGACCACGCGGGCATTCAGCTCGACGCGCAGGAGCCGCAGGTCAGCGCCACTCGACATGCAGCACCTCCTTCATCCACGGATGGCGGATCGTCGCGTAGCCCCACGGCAGCTGGTCGATCAGCATGTCGAACGGGCGCGGCTCGATGTTCAGCTGCCAGTGCTCGTCGGCATGCTGCAGCCGGCCCTCGCGCTGCAGGAAGGTCTCTCTCAGCCCGGCCACCGAGGTACTGCCGAGCACCTTCCAGTGCTGGGTGACGGCGGCCAGCAGCCCATCGACGGCGCTGCGCTCGGCCTCGGTCGGCGCGAGTTCGCGCGGCACCGGCAGCGCGAGCTCGATGCCGCACAGCAGCTTGTTCAGCACCAGCGCCGGCTCGGGCGCGGCGGCCTCGCCGGTCACCATCAGCTGCAGCAGCAGCGCCGCGCGCTCGGCTGCCTGCGGGCCGGTGAAGGCGCGCTCGTCCGACAGCCCGAGCATCATGAACAGGCGCGGCATGTACGGCGCCACCAGCACCAGCCCGGCGTTGCCGACCGACAGCAGCTCGCTCACCGGCGGCAGCATCCCGGCCGGCGGCGTGTCGATCGGCTCGGGCGTGGGTGTCGCCGGTTCGGCGCGCTTGCCACGCCCGAAGCCGAGCGCTGCCACGGCCGACGCCAGCACCGCGGTGGCCGCGCGCACGACGCGCTCGAACCAGCCCGGCGGCGCGGCCGGCACGCTCGCGGCCACCACCTGCGCGCGCATGTGGTCGGCATAGCGCCACGCATCGAACGGCGCCGCGCCGCGCTGCATCGCATGCTGCAGCGTGGCCTGCCACAGCAGCTGGCGGCGGCCGAGGCGCTCGTCGGTGGAGGCCGGCGTGCCCTCGGCCACCTGCGCGATCCAGTCGTCGACGGCGGCCGTCAGCCCGCTGCCGAGCCACAGCCCGAGCACCTGCTTCAGCACGGCCTGCGGCAGCGCACGCACGATGCGCTGCCGCAGCGCGGCGCTGTCGCCCAGCCGCTGCAGCGTGGCCTTCAGCCAGTCGCGGTCGTCCTTCAGCAGCGGCGCCCAGGCCTGCACCACCGACTGCAGCGGATCGCTGCTGGCCGAGAACGCCGAGCCGGCCTGCAGCGCCGCCAGCAGCTGCGCGCGCAGCAGCGGCAGCGCGGTCGCGTGCGGCGCGCCGGCATGGGCGATCGCCTGGCCGAGCACCGCCTCCCACAGCGCAGCCGTGCCGAGCGCCGCGGCCCGCAGCAGCCGGTCGGCCGCCGCCGGCTCGCCGGGCATCAGCGCATGCACCAGCGCGCGCAGGGCGGCCGCATCGAACTGCGTCGCGAGCCGGCGCAGCAGCCGTGGCCGGTCGTCCATCG
>NZ_JBFUFQ010000383.1:0-3279 GCF_056403355.1 Rhizobacter sp. P2_H3
GCGCGTGACGGCTCGGGCGCCGGCACAGCCAGCTCGGGCACGGCCTCGCCGCGGGCGCGGCGGGCGACCAGCGCCTCGGTGCGCAGCAGCTGGTCGAGCGCCTGCGAGCGCAGCCGGCCACAGGCGCCGGCCAGCTGGTCGACCCAGCTGTCGACGACGCCCAGCCAGTCGCCCAGGTTGTCCTTGCTGGTAGGCGGCAGCTTGAACTCGCCGAGCAGCTCGCTCCAGCTCGCGACGCCGAGCTTCTCGCGCAGCGTCGCATCGAGCACCACCGCGTCGCGCTGCTCCGACACCCTCTGCAAGGCCGCCTGCAGATGGTTCGCGACGCCCACCAGCCGCTCGACGCCGGCCTTGCCGACGCGGCGCGTCGCGCTTTCCACCTGCCAGGCGTTGGACAGCAGGCCTTGCGCATCGCGCAGGTCGGCCTCGCTGTGGTCGGCGTAGTGCAGCAGCGCGAGCAGGCCTTCGAGGTAGGCGTCCCAGCCGCCGCCGAGCTGCGCCGCCGCGGCACGGTGCGTGCTGCGGCAGGCCTTGTCGTGCGCCAGCAGGCGCTGCTCGACCTGGCGGTGCTCGCGTTCGACGGCCTTCAGCAGGCCCGGCAGCTCGCCCTGCTTCAGCGTGCGGTCGCGGTGTCGGATCACGCCGCCAGGCGCCTTCAGCGCGCCGGATTGCAACGCGCGCAACTGGCCCAGCTCGCGCTCCAGTTCGCGCAGCCGCGCCACGTCGTCGAGCAGCGATTCGGGGTACAGCGCCGCCAGATCGGCCGGCGTCGCGCCCTGCTGTGCCGGGTCGACCAGCTCGGCCGCGCTCTTCACGCTGCGCGTGACCGAGCGGCCGAGGTACACGCCGCGGTAGCGGCCCTGCAGGCTCTCGCGTGCGAACTGCTCGTCGAGCGCCTGCAGCGAGTCCTCGAGCGCGATCGGCGTGAGCTTCGTCTCGCCGATCAGCTGCGCGGTGACGCGCTCGCGCAGGCCGGGCGCGTCGTCGAACAGCTCCCAGGCGCTGCGGTCGTCGAAGGGCGCCGCCACGTAGTGGCGCTTCGCGTTGGCTTCGCGCTCGTGGTTCAGCGGGTGGGTCAGCCACATGCGCGGCGGCTGGGCGACCTCGGCCTTGAACAGGCGGTGCTGCTGCGGCTTCTCGGCCGGCAGCGGCGGCACGCGGTGGTACTGCGGGTCGTTGAGCACCTGGCCCATGCGCTGCATCACGCGCGACTGGATCGCGAAGGCATCGCGCGTGATGCGCTCCTTGCCGTGCTCGCTGCCGAGGAAGCCGAGCGTGCGGTCCCAGGAATCGTCGGCCGCCTGCAGCTTGTGCAGCGCGTGGATCAGCGCGTCGCTGCCGGTCAGCGACACGGCGACCAGGTCGGCCTGCATTTCCATCTCGCGCGACAGCGCGCGCTGCACCAGCAGCACCGCCGAGAACGCGCTGTCGACCAGCGAGCGGATGGCCCAGACGATCACGCCCAGCACCCAGCCGACCCAGGCGATGCGGATGTCGAAACGCGACAGGCCGTTCAGGAACGCATCGAGCTTGTCGCGCCGCGCGACCAGGTGGCCGGCGATCTGCTGCGCGATGTAGACCCAGCGGCCGACCGCCATCGACTTCTGCGCGAAGTGGCCGAACTCGTGCGCGAGCACCGCGCGCATCTCGCCGAGCGTGAGCGCGTTGACCAGGCCGAGGCCGATCTCCAGGTTCTTGCGCGACGGCAGCACGAGGTTCAGCACCGACAGGTCGTAGAACACCGCCGCATTGACGCGTGCCGACAGGAACACCTTGTGYGGCCGCGGCGCGCCGGCGCGGTCGGCCAGCTTGTGCAGGAACTCGAACAGGCGCGGCTGCTCGGCCGGCTTGATCTCGACGGTGTTGTCCTGCGAGCCGTGCTTGACGAAGAAGACGGCCTTCAGCATGAAGACCGCGAGGAAGGCCGCGCAACCGCCGATCACCCAGCCCCAGACGGCCTGGCCGGACACGCTGTCGGCCCCGAAGGTGAGGCGCCAGGCCGTGAACAGGAACCAGCCGGCAAGGCCGAGGTACAGCAGCATGAAGGCCGCGAGCGCGGCGACGGCCAGCCAGGCGTGGCGCTTGTAGGCGGCGCTGGGCCGAGCCAGCTTGGCGACCAGCTTGGCCGGCTGCGCCTTGTTCGGTGAACTCATTCCCCAAGTCCTTCGCAGCCGCCCTCACGGCCGTTGGCGCGGATGGTAGGGGAAGGGATCGGGCCGGGCGAGTGCAAATTCACTCGAACGCAGCGTTTCAGCGACCGCTGAAATCGGCTCTTGCAGTGAAATTGTCGGGTTGGCATCGCGGACGGATGACGATTTGCGACAGCACTGAAATGTTCGCGGCACGTGGACACGCGGCCCGTAGACTGATGCGCCATGAAGCCGCTGGTCCTGATGGTCGACGACGATGCCGAGCTGTCGGGCATGGTGTGCGAACTGCTCGAGCGCGAGGGCTGGTCGGTGCACAGCGTGCTGACCGCCGGCGACGGCGAGCGCGCGCTGTCGCAAGGGTTGCCCGACGCCGTGCTGCTCGACGTGATGCTGCCGGACGCCAACGGCTTCGACGTCTGCCGGCGCTGGCGCGCGGCACACCCCGGCCTCGRCATCGTGATGCTGACGGCGCGCGGCGATCCGATGGACCGGGTGCTCGGCCTGGAGATCGGCGCCGACGACTACCTGCCGAAGCCGTTCGAGCCGCGCGAGCTGGTCGCCCGCGTGCGCGCGCTGCTGCGGCGCCAGGCGCCCGGCCGGGCCGATGCGCCGCAGCTGCGCTTCGACGGCTTGACGATCGACCTGCTGAAGCGCGAGGTGCGGGCCGGCAACGGCACCATCGCGCTGACCAGCGTCGAGTACAAGCTGCTGACCGCCCTCGCCCGCACGCCGGGCCGGCCGCTGACGCGCGAGCAGCTCAGCGACGCGGTGCAGAGCGGCGGCTACAAGCCGCTGGACCGCACCGTGGACGTGCAGGTCGCGCGGCTGCGGCGCAAGCTGGCCGAGGCCGCGCCAGGCAGCGAATGGATCGACACGGTCCGCGGCGAAGGCTACGTCTTCGTCCCGCGCGGTTGACCGTGCGCCGCTTCGACAGCCTGTTCGCCCGGCTGCTGCTCGCGCAGCTGGGTCTCGTCGCCGCGCTCGCGCTCGTCTTCGGGCTGCTGTTCTACATCGAGCGCAACGTGACGGTAGCGGTGCTGTACGCGGAGCGCTGGGCGCCGCACCTGGCGGCGGCCGCCGGGCTCGCGCCGCCGCCGCCGGAGACGCTCGCCGTGCAACAGCGCGACAC
>NZ_JBFUFQ010000384.1:0-3273 GCF_056403355.1 Rhizobacter sp. P2_H3
AGGCCGTGTAGGTGCGATCGACGCGACCCAGCGCGTCGTTCTCCGAGCGCGACAACCCCACGACGGTGCCGCCGCCGCTGGTCGACGAGCCGCTGTCCAGGAAGTACGGCAGCGACTGCAGCAGCACCTGGCCCAGATCGACGTACTAGGTGTCGGTCGCGATCACGGGGTTCGTGCCGCCGGGTTGCGTGGCGCCGTCGAACGCCTCGGTGATCTGGCGAAGCACCCGGCCCGCGCGGTCGATGTACTTGCGGGACTTGCGGGTGAACGGGCCGTTCTTGACGCCCTCCGAGCCGCTTGCATCGCGCGGCTCCGCGTGCGTGAACTTCACCGCATCGGCCGGGATCTCGGCCGCGCCGGGGCTCGGGCAGGTCGGGCTGTTCGTGGCGGTGTCGACGCGGCCCGCGATGTAGCAGTACGCCGTGATCGACCGCGTGCCGTCGGCACGGATCTCTCGCGTCGCGCGACCCAGGTCGTCATATTCCCAGCGCGTGGTCAGCCCGTTCGGCCCGGTCTTGCTCAACACCGTGCCAAAGCGCGGGTCCACCGTCTGCGTCTCACCGTGCAGCAACGCATTCCTGCGCTCGCTCGGCAGGCTGCCTGCAGGCATCTTGATGCTCTGGCCGGCGATCGTCACTGTCTGCGTTGCAAAGGTCGTCGTGCTCGTACGGGCTGTGAAGAGCGCTTCACCGCTCGCGCCCGGGCAGTTCTCCTGCCGCGTGCTGATGCGATTGCCCGCCGGGTCGTAGCCGTACGTCGTCAGCACGCACAGCTTGGGGTCGTCGGGCTCGACCTTCTCGGTTTCCACCAGGCCGTCGGCGCGGTAAGTGGTGCTCACCGTCTTCGTGTAGTGGAATGGGTCAATGGGTGGCTGAACCTGCGCTTGCGCGGCAGCGGCGCTCGCGAGCATCACCAGTTGAGCCAGCCGCTTCATTGCTTGCTTTGTGTACTTCACAGGCAGGTCCCCTTCACGATCGCCTTGCTCGTCGTCGCGGTGCCGAACGCGTTCTTCACGCTGAAGTTCACCGTGCGCGCGGTGCATCGGTCGTAGATCCACTGGAAGGTGCAACTCCCTGGTGACGCGGCCACGCTGCCACCCACGGAGCAGGTGCTCGTGCCGGCCGTGGCCGCATCGCTCTGGGTCACCGCCGTGATCGTCTGCGCCGCGCTGTACGGGTTCGCCACCGTCAGCGTGATCGTCGTGTASGTGGKCGTCGARGTCGCGGYCGTGCTCAGGTTGAACAGCGCGCCCGGGATCGTCTGCACCGTGCCGCTGGCSGTGGTCRATSCATTCAYYGTCGCCCCYACCGTGCTCACCGTCTGGYTGAAGYTCGTCAAGCTGCCGGTGGCCAACTGAACCGTCATGSTGCACGCCAGGCCAGGCGCCACATTGGTACAGCCGTTGCTCACCACRCTCAGCACGCCCGGCAAGCCGGACAAGCCCGACAGCGTCATCGGCACGTTGCCGTCGTTGCGCCACCCGATCACGTTCGCCGGCGCCGCCGAGTTCTGGTTCACCGTGCCGTAGGCCAGGCTGCCGCCGCTGAACGTCGCGACCGAGCCGGTCAACGTGCCCGACACCGTAGCCGATGCCGCACCCAAGGTACCGCCGGTCGCCACCAGCGTCTGCGCACCTTGCGCGCCGATGCCGTTGCCCGTGCTCATCGACACCGTGACCACGCACGTGCCACCCGGGTCGACCGTACAGCTGCCCGGTGCCACGCTGTACGCGCCACTGAGACCCGACATCGTCAACGTCGCGGCCTGGTTGCCGCTGTTCGTGAAGCTCACCGTGCCGGAGGCGGCGCTGCCACCCTTCGTGGCACTCAGGCCGGTCGCGCCGTTGCCGGTGACCGAGATCGCCGAGCCGTACAGCGTGCCCGCCACCGGAGCCGACACCGCACCRGTCGTGCCGCCGGTGRCCGTCAWGGTCTGGCCGCCTTGCGCGCCGATAGCTCCCGCCGTCGTCATCGACACTGTCACGGCGCAGTTGCCGCYCGCAGGCGCCGTGCAGCTTGCCGGGCTCACCGAGTAAGGTGCGCTCAGGCCCGACATCGCGAGCGTCGCCGCCTGGTTGCCGCTGTTCGTGAAGGTGACCGTGCCGCCACCCGCCGCACCGCCCTTCTGCGCCGTCAGGCTCGCTGCGCCATTGCCGGTCACTGAGATCACCGATTGCAGCCCCGTGCCGCTCAGTGCAGCCGACAGAGCCCCAGCACCTGTTCCGATGCTCAAGCTTCCGCTGCGTGCGGCATTGGCCGTCGGCTGGAAGCGCACCGTGACCGCGCACGTGCCACCCACCGGCAGCGAGCTGCCGCAGGTCGTCGAGACGAAGCCGAAGTCCGTGCCACTGACCGATGCCGCTGTCGGCACCGTGACGCTCAGCGGGCCGACGCCTGTGTTGGCGAGCGTTGAGGTCAGCGTCGGCACGTTGCCGACGGCCACGCTGCCGAAGTCGATGGCGCTCAGGCTGCCCGACGGTGCTTGGCCTGCGCCCGACAGCGCCACCGCCTTCACGCCTAGCTCGGTGTTGATGTTCAGCCCGCCGCTGCGCGCGCCGGCAGCCGTCGGCATGAAGCTCACGGTCACCGTGCACGACGCCCCGGCCGGCAACGTCGTGCCGCAGGTCGTGCCCGCAAAGCCGAACTCGCTGCCCGACGCCGACGACACCGCCGCGGCGGTCGGCACCGTCAGGTTGATCGCCACGCCACCGGTGTTGCTCAGCGTCGCCGTGGCGCTGCTGCTCTGCCCGATCTGCGTGGCCGCAAAGGCCGGTGCGCTCAGCGTGACCGCCGGCAGCGTGCCGCGCGTCGCCGCCGCGTTCGGCGCCGTGCCGGCGCTCGCTCCTATCGCGGCCAGACTGTTCGGCACGACCCGATCCTGTGTCGAGCGCAGCACGCCACCCAGCACCCAGTTGTCGTCCGCGATGTTATTGGGGGCGTAGTCGTGCTTGGTCGTCGCGGTGATGGTCTGTGCCACGTTCCCCGCGGCCGTGCCGGTGGTGACCGCCACGATCTCCTTCGGGTCACCGTTCTCGTTGTAGCGGCTTGTCACGGTCGTGCCGGGCAGCGCATCGCCGTTCAGCTCGCGCGCAGTCTTGCTGCTCTGGAACAGGTACGGCCGCTGCAGCCGCACCGTGGACGGCACCGGGCACGGCGCCATGACGGTCGCAGCCGCTTCGGCCGTGGTCGACGCCGAGGCGTCGCAATAGATGTTGGTCTCGCTCGCCAGCAGCACCGGCGATGCCTCGTTCAGCGAGCCGCGCCAGCTCTGCGC
>NZ_JBFUFQ010000385.1:0-3232 GCF_056403355.1 Rhizobacter sp. P2_H3
GGGCAGAGTCAGCCAGCAGGGAGTGGCTGCGCAGCAAGCAGCACCAATAGAGAGTACGACTACAACGGGAATCTGGTTACCTCCGACGACTTTAGTGGCCAGAGAGCCTGCTATTCCAGTGATCCGGATCGAAATCTGGAAGTGCGTCGTGTCGAAGGAATCGGGCGCAGTGAAGGAGTGCCTCTAGCGTACTGCGGGCAGGTTGATGCTGCAGGCTCTACGATTCCCACTGGTAGTCGCAGGATTAGTACTAATTGGCATCCAGATTGGCGGATCGCGGTCGCAAGGGCCGAGCCAAACAAGTTCACTTGGAACATCTACAACGGTCAACCTGATCCGTTCAATGGCAATGCGATTGCCGCGTGCGCCCCGTCTACTGCAACATTACCCGATGGAAAGCCGATCGCAGTCCTATGCAAGCAGGTGGTTCAGGCAACCACCGACGCGGATGGGCACCTCGGCTTCTCCGCCTCACTGCAACCTGCGGTTGCGAATCGCGTTCGCACCTGGACCTACAACCAATTTGGTCAAGTGTTGACGGCCAAGGGTTCACGTACGACGGTGAATGACACGACGACGTACACCTACTACAGCGATGCGACAGCGGATCACACGGTGGGTGATCTGAAGACGGTCACCAACGCAGCAGGCAAGCTCACAAGCTACGACAAGTACAACAAATATGGCCAGTTGCTGCAGGGCACCGATTCGAACGGCAACGTCACCGTCAACACCTACGACACGCATCAACGCCCACTCTCTAGCAGTGTCGCAGGCGAGATGACCACGTACACGTATGACGCGGTGGGGCAGTTGACACAAGTGCTGCAGCCAGACGGCAGCTGGGTGGGGTACGAGTACGACGATGCGCATCGGCAGAAGGCAGTCAAAGACAACCTGGGTAACCGCATTGACTACCAATTGAATGATGCGGGCACGGCGACCGGCGAGAGTGTGAAGGATCCGGCTGGCAGCCTGAAACGCAGCCTCGCCCGAGTCATGGACGCACTTGGGCGCCCTCAACAAAACACCGGCAGGGAGTGAGGACCATGAAATACATGCAGAGGTCGTCGCTCAGCGGCGTTGTCACCTTGTTCGCGGCGTTGCTGTCCCATGCTGCGTTCGCGCAGACACTGCCACCACCACCTGTGTCGCCGGCGCCGGTGACGACTTACGAGTACGACGCACAGGGCAATCGCACCAAGGTCACGAAGGCTCCGGGCATCAGCGGGCTCAATCTGGAGACCAAGGCGACCTACGACCCGCTGTACCGGGTGAAGGACAGCACGGACCCGAAGAATGGCAAGACGCAGTTCGAGTACGACGGTGGCCACCGCGTGATCCAGGTCACCGACCCGCGCAATCTCGTCACGCAGTACCCGCGCAACGGCTTCGGTGACGCGACCCAGCTGATCAGCCCCGACACTGGGACGGCGACCCAGACCTACGACGAGGAGGGCAACCTTAAGACCCGCGTCGACAGCCGAGGCGTCACCGAAACCTATTCCTACGACGCACTGAACCGGCTGACTACAGCCGTCTACAGCCAGCCTGGGCAGACCAGCCAGACGGTGAGCTGGGGCTACGACCTGACAGGATCGGACTATTCGAACAGCATCGGGCGATTGAGCCGCACCGACCACCCAAACGGTGCTTCGCGGTTCAAGTACGACCCGCAGGGTCGGGTGACTGATGCCATCCAGGCGGTCTACGCGGCCAACGGTGCCAACAGCGCGACTGTGGTCACGACGGTCAAGTATGGCTACACGCTGGGGAAGTTGACGAGCATCACCTACCCGTCAGGGCGCAAGCTGATCTTCGCCTACACCAGTGGGAAGTTGACGGCGATGAGCTTGGCCAAGGATGCGAGCAGCACAGCGGCCCCACTGATCAGCCAGGTGAAGTGGGAACCCTTCGGGCCGCCGAGCAGTTGGCAATGGCAGATGGCAAGCGGGCTGGTGCCGCACGAGCGCTTCTTCGATCAGTACGGGCGTGTCGTGCGCTACCGGCTGGGGGACGTGTTCAGAGACATCACCTATGACGCGGCAGACCGGATCGTAGGGTATACACATCTGTCGGCCAATGATGGCATCCCACAGCCAGGGCTGGACCAGAGCTTCGGGTATGACCAGAACGGCCGGCTGACCAGCGTCACCGCGGCCACGGCGAGCTGGTCTATAGCGTATGACGCCAACGGCAACCGCACGAGCGTGAGTCTGAACGGCAGCCCGAGCGCGTACACCACCGCGACCACGAGCAACCGGCTGACAAGCATCACCAACCCCGCGCGGAGCTTCGGCTATGACAACGCGGGGAACACCACCAGCGACAGCACGAACTACACGGCGACGTATGGGCGCACTGGCGTCCTGGCGAGCCTCACCCATGGGGGTGTGACGAGCACCTTCAGCTACGACGCCGACAAGCGGCGCATCCGCAAGTTCACGACCTCCGGGACAAGCAGCACGCGAATCTTCGTGTACGACCTGGACGGGCAACTGCTGGGCGAGTATGACCAAGCGGGCGTCGCGCTGAAGGAGTACGTGTGGCTGGGCTCGAAGCCGATCGCGGTATTCACCGCCGACCCGAACAACGCGAGCAGTCCGCCCTGGGTGTACTTCATCCATGCAGACCACTTAGACACGCCTCGACTGGTGATGGATCAAAATGGCGGGCGCCGTTGGCGCTGGTTCGCGGAGCCCTTCGGGACTACGGCGCCGGAGACGAACCCCGAAGGCCTTGGAGCCTTTACGCTGAATCTGCGTTTTCCGGGGCAATATGCGGATGTGGAGTCGGGATTGTTTTACAACTACTTCCGTACCTACGATGCAGGCTTAGGGAGATATATCCAAAGCGACCCGATGGGTCTGGCCGGAGGTGGGCTCTCAACATATGGATATGTGGATGGCGATCCACTTGGTTACATTGACTCAGATGGACTGCAAATTGCTCCCCCGCTTTACGCATGCTATAGGGCAGGTCGGCTCGGCTGGCGGATTGGGGAAGAAATTAATCCGTTTGTTCAACCTGTGTTGGCAACTGTAATTGATGGATTATTTTTGGACGATCCAATGCTCGCTGCGACGCCCGCAAATCCCTCGCCAGCAAAGCTGAGCCCGGCGGCGCGTCGACAGTTTGAGTACGAGCGTGCAAAAGATCTCTGTGATGCGCCTCCACCTCCTGGAAATAACGAATGTTCAACGCTGTCAAAACAAATTGACCACGCGAAAGA
>NZ_JBFUFQ010000386.1:0-3222 GCF_056403355.1 Rhizobacter sp. P2_H3
TGGAGGCGCGGGCCGGAGTCGAACCGACCTACACGGATTTGCAATCCGGTGCATAACCGCTTTGCTACCGCGCCCCGCTTAACTTGTCTTGCCCTRACGCTCTTGCGTCACGCTCTTGCGTCATCTAGGCAAAAAGGGAAGCCCGAAAGCTTCCCTTTGAATTTGGAGCGGGAGACGAGGCTCGAACTCGCGACCTCAACCTTGGCAAGGTTGCGCTCTACCAACTGAGCTACTCCCGCTTTGCCGGATCTTTCGATCCCTTGATCAACTCGCTTCGCACTGCATTGCTGCACTTGCTTCGCTGTATCAATCAAGACTCACAGTATATGTTCAAAATCGGCCGCTTCGCAAGAGCGGCCGATTTTTTTCCAACTTTCTTCAGTGCTTCAGCGCGTCGGTCGCAGGCGCAGTGGCCGGTGCCGTCGCCGCAGCGCCAGCCTCGGTCTTGCCGTCGACCTTCGGTACCTCTTCATCGGCCAGCGGTTGCGGCACCGACTCGAGTGCGATCTCCAGCACCTGGTCGATCCACTTCACCGGCACGATCTCGAGGTGGTTCTTCACGTTCTCCGGAATGTCCTGCAGGTCCTTCGCATTCTCTTCCGGGATCAGCACCGTCTTGATGCCGCCGCGGTGTGCCGCGAGCAGCTTCTCCTTCAGGCCGCCGATCGCCGTGACCTCGCCACGCAGCGTGATCTCGCCCGTCATCGCCACATCGGCACGCACCGGGATGTTGGTCAACGCCGACACGAAAGCCGTCGTCATCGCAGCACCCGCGCTCGGGCCGTCCTTGGGCGTCGCGCCATCGGGCACGTGGATGTGGATGTCGCGCTTCTCGAACATCTCGTCCTTGATGCCCAGGCGGCGTGCGCGGCTGCGCACCACCGAACGTGCAGCCTCGACCGACTCCTTCATCACGTCGCCCAGCGAGCCGGTACGGATGATGTTGCCCTTGCCCGGCATCACGGCCGACTCGATCGTCAGCAGGTCGCCGCCGACTTCCGTCCACGCGAGGCCCACCACCTGCCCCACCTGGTTGCGCTTCTCGGCCTGGCCGTAGTTGAAGCGGCGCACGCCCAGGAAGTCGTTCAGGTTCTCTTCGCTGACCACCATCTTGCCGACTTGCTTCTTCAGCTGGATGCTCTTCACCACCTTGCGGCAGATCTTGGACACCTCGCGCTCGAGCGAACGCACGCCGGCTTCACGCGTGTAGTAGCGGATGATCCCGCGGATCGCCGATTCGGTGACGTCCATCTCCTCGTCCTGCACGCCGTTGTTCTTGCGTTGCTTCGGCAGCAGGTAGCGTTGGGCGATGTTGACCTTCTCGTCCTCGGTGTAACCCGCCAGGCGGATCACTTCCATCCGGTCCAGCAGCGCCGGCGGAATGTTCATCGAGTTCGAGGTCGCGATGAACATCACGTCGCTCAGGTCGAAATCGACCTCGACGTAGTGGTCGCTGAAGGTGTGGTTCTGTTCCGGGTCCAGCACCTCGAGCAGCGCGCTCGAAGGATCACCGCGGAAGTCCATGCCCAGCTTGTCGATCTCGTCGAGCAGGAACAGCGGGTTGCGCGTGCCGACCTTCGACAGGCTCTGCAGCACCTTGCCCGGCATCGAGCCGATGTAGGTGCGGCGGTGCCCGCGGATCTCGGCCTCGTCACGCATGCCGCCCAGCGCCATGCGGACGAACTTGCGCCCGGTGGCGCGCGCCACGCTCTGGCCGAGCGAGGTCTTGCCGACGCCCGGGGGCCCGACCAGGCACAGGATCGGCGCCTTCACCTTGTCGACGCGCTGCTGCACCGCGAGATATTCCAGGATGCGGTCCTTGACCTTCTCGAGCCCGTAGTGGTCCTCGTTCAGCACAGCCTCTGCATTCGGCAGGTCGTGCTTGATCTTGGTCTTCTTGGTCCACGGCAAGCCGATCAGCGTGTCGATGTAGTTGCGCACGACGGTCGCTTCAGCGGACATCGGCGACATCAGCTTCAACTTCTTCAGCTCGCCATCGACCTTCTTGCGGGCCTCCTTGGGCATCTTCGCCGCAGTGATCTTCTTTTCCAGTTCCTCCATGTCGGCGCCTTCTTCGCCGTCACCGAGTTCCTTCTGGATCGCCTTGACCTGCTCGTTCAGGTAGTACTCGCGCTGGCTCTTCTCCATCTGGCGCTTCACGCGGCCACGGATGCGCTTCTCGACCTGCAGGATGTCGACTTCATGTTCCAGCTGCTCGAGCAGCTTCTCGAGCCGCTTGTCGACCGCGAACAGGTCGAGCACCGACTGCTTGTTCTCGAGCTTCAGCGGCAGGTGCGCCGCGATCGTGTCGGCCAGGCGGCCGGCATCGTCGATGCCCGCGATGGAGGTCAGGATCTCCGGCGGGATCTTCTTGTTGAGCTTGACGTATTGATCGAACTGCTGCGTCACCGCGCGGCGCAGGGCCTCGACCTCAGGCTTGGCCTCGGTCTCGGGCGGCACCGGCGTCACTTCGGCCATGAAGTGCTCGCCGTTGTCGCTGATCGAATGCGTGTTGGCGCGCTGGATGCCTTCGACCAGCACCTTCACCGTGCCATCGGGCAGCTTCAGCATCTGCAGGATGCTCGAGACGCAACCGACCTCGAACATGTCGTCAGGCTTCGGCTCGTCCTTGCCGGCCGCGCGCTGCGCGACGAGCATGATCTGACGGCCGGCTTCCATCGCGGCCTCGAGCGCCTTGATCGATTTCGGGCGGCCGACGAACAGCGGAATCACCATGTGGGGGAACACCACCACATCCCGCAGCGGCAGCAGCGGCATCGTGATGGGCTCAGCGGGCAAGACGGGATGTCCGGACATTGGAACCTCTCTTTCTCAAGCCCATCTAGGGCTCAAGCATTCGTTTGCAAGGAGCCGGCGCAGTGTGACGCACCGGCAATCATCAGGATCCGTTGTCGTGGCGATGGCCCTGTTCAGGCGCTGGCCTTCTGCTCTCGGTAAACCAGCAAGGGCTTCGCGTCTTCCTCGATCGTGTGCTCGTCGAGCACCACCTTCGCGACGCCGTCGAGCGTCGGCAATTCGAACATCGTGTCGATCAGCGATTGCTCCATGATCGAGCGCAGCCCGCGTGCGCCGGTGCGACGCGCCAGGGCCTTGCGGGCGATGGCAGCGAGCGCCGAAGGCCGCACCTCGAGCTCGACGCCRTCCATCGCGAACAGCTTCTGGTACTGCTTGAGCAGTGCGTTCTTCGGCTCGGTCAGGATC
>NZ_JBFUFQ010000387.1:0-3178 GCF_056403355.1 Rhizobacter sp. P2_H3
CGTGCTGCTGTGCGACGAGCCGACCGGTGCGCTCGACTACCAGACCGGCAAGCTGGTGCTGGAGGTCATCGCGCGCATCAACGCCGAACTCGGCACCACCGCCATCGTGATCACGCACAACGCGGCGATCGCCGGCATGGCCGACCGCGTCGTCACGCTGGGCGACGGCCGCATCCTGCGGGTGCAAGCCAACGCGCACAAGCTGCAGCCGTCCGAGCTGACGTGGTGACGCGATGAAGGCCCTCGACCGCAAGCTGCTGCGCGACCTGCGCCTGATGTGGAGCCAGGCGCTGACGATCGCGCTGGTGGTGGCCAGCGGCATCGGCGGCTTCATCACCAGCCTGTCGGCCGTCGACTCGCTGGCGCTGGCGCGCGACCGGTTCTATGCGCAGGGCCGCTTCGCCGACGTGTTCGCCACCGTCAAGCGCGCGCCCGACGCAGCGGTCGATGCACTCAGCCGCATCGACGGCGTCGCGCAGGTGCAGACCACGCTGGAGGAAATGGCGCGCGTCGAGGTGCCCGGCTCGGCCGACCCGGTGCTCGGACAGCTGATCGGCCTGCCGCGGCGCGCCGGCGACGCGATGAACCGCGTGCTCGTCAGCAGCGGCCGCGCACCGGCGGCGGTRGCCGCGGGCGACGAGCGCATCGAGGCGCTGGTCTCCGAGGGCTTCGCGCAGTCGCGCGGCCTGGTGCCGGGATCGGAGTTGCAGGTGCAGCTGAACGGCCGCCGCCGCACGATCGTGATGGTGGGCACCGCGCTGTCGCCGGAGTACATCTTCGCCGGCCTGTGGGGCATGCCCGACACGCGCGGCTTCGGCATCTTCTGGATCGAACGCGAGACGCTGGCCGCCGCCTACGACATGCGCGGCGCTTTCAACCGCGTCGCGGTGCGGCTCGCGCCGGGGGCATCGGAAGAGGCGGTGATCGACGGGCTGTCGCGCCGGCTCTCGCCCTACGGCGGCCGCCAGGCCAACGGCCGCGACGAGCAGCCCTCGCACCTGATGCTCGACAACGAGATCAAGGAGCAGCGCGTGCTCGGCACCATCCTGCCGGCGATCTTCCTCGGCGTCGCCGCGTTCCTGCTCAACGTGGTCGTGACGCGGCTGGTGTCGACGCAGCGCGAGCAGGTGGCGGCGCTGAAGGCGCTCGGCTACCCGAACCGCGCGATCGGGCTGCACTACCTGAAGCTGGTGATGGCGATCGTGCTGGCCGGGCTGGTGCTCGGCGTGCTGCTGGGCAAGGTGCTCGGCACGCTGCTGACCGGGCTGTACGCCGAGCTGTTCCGCTTCCCGAGCTTCGAGCACGTGATCGCGCCGTGGCTGCTGGTGGTGAGCATCGGCATCACGGTGGCGACGGCGGTGGCCGGAACGCTGAACGCGATCGCCGCCACGGTGCGGCTGGCGCCCGCCGAAGCGATGCGCCCGCCGGCGCCCGGCCACTACCGCCGCACGCTGCTCGAGCGCCTGGGCGTGCGCGGCATGAACCCGGCGCTGCGCATGATCGTGCGCAACATCGAGCGGCGGCCGTTGCGCAGCGGGCTGTCGGTCGCCGGCGTCGCGGCGGCGGTCGCGATCGTCGTGCTGGGCAACTTCTTCCGCGACGCGATCGACGTGATCGTCGACAGCCAGTTCAACCTGAGCATGCGCACCGACATCACCGTGTGGGCGGCCGAGGCGGTGGGCGACGGTGCGCGCCGCGAGCTGATGCACCTGCCGGGCGTGCGCGACGTGGAGTCGACGCGCTTCGTCGCGGTGAACTTCATCAACGGGCACCGCCGCGAGCGCAGCCTGATCCGCGGCTACGCGCCGCGCGGGCAGCTGTTCCGCGCGATCGATGCGGATGGCCGCGAGACGGTGCTCGACGGCCGCGGGCTGGTGCTGACCGACCGGCTGGCCGACAAGCTCGCGCTGCGCGTGGGCGACCGGGTTCGCGTGGAGGTGCTGGAAGGCCGCGAGCGCACGCTCGAGCTGGTGGTGGGCGCGACGGTGCGCGAGATGATGGGGCTGAACGCCTACATGGACCGGCCGTCGCTGAACCGGGTGCTGGGCGACGGCGACCTGTCGACCGGCTTCATGATGGCGCTCGAGCGCGGCAGCGAGGATGCGGCGCTCGAGGCGACGAAGGCGCTGCCGGCGGTGGCCGGCGCGTGGAGCAAGTCGACGATGCTGCGCAACCTGCAGCAGATCAGCGCGCGCAACGTGCGCATCATGAGCACGATCCTGACGGTGTTCGCGAGCGTGATCGCGGTCGGCGTGGTCTACAACAACGCGCGCATCGCGCTGTCGGAGCGTGCCTGGGAGCTCGCGAGCCTGCGGGTGCTGGGCTTCACGCGCGCCGAGGTGTCGGGGCTGCTGCTGGGCGAGCTGGCGATCGTGATCGCGGTCGCGCTGCCGATCGGCATGCTGATGGGTTGGTCGATCACGCACGGCGTGGTCGAGCTGCTGAAGTCCGACCAGTTCTATTTTCCGGTGGTGATCCGGGCACGCACCTATGCGGGCGCGGCGCTGTGCGTGCTGGTGGCCGGTGCCGCCAGCGCGCTGGTGGTGCGCCGGCGCATCGACCGGCTCGACATGGTGTCGGCCTTGAAGACGAGGGATTGAACGATGATGACGCTGAAGCTTCCGCATGTGGGCCGGGCCTGGCTGGCCGGCGGTGCCGCGACGATCGCGGCGGTGGCGGTGATGGCGTGGGCCTTCATGCCGAGGCCGGTCGAGGTGGAGGTCGCCGTGGCGGCGACGGGGCGCTTCGAGGCGGCGGTCGAGGAGGATGCGAAGACGCGGCTGCGCGACCGCTACGTGGTGTCGGCACCGCTCGCCGGGCAGTTGGCGCGCATCGCGTTGCGCGAGGGCGATGCGGTGGCGGCCGGCGCGGTGGTGGCGCAGCTGACGCCGGTGCTGTCGCCGATGCTGGACGAGCGCACGCGCCGCGAGCAGCAGGCGCGGCTGGAGGTGACCGAGGCGCAGCTGCAGCGGGCGAGCGCGCGCGTCGAGGGGGCGCGGGTGGCGTTGCTGCAGGCGCGCAACGATGCGCAACGCAGCGAGCAGCTGGCGAAGCAGGGCTTCGTGTCGCCGACGCGGCTGGAGACCGACCGGCTGGCGGCGCTGGCGGCGCAGAAGGAGCTCGATGCCGCGACCAGCGACCAGCACGCCGCCGGCCACGAGGTGGAGCAGGCGCGCGC
>NZ_JBFUFQ010000388.1:0-3174 GCF_056403355.1 Rhizobacter sp. P2_H3
ATCACCTACCCGTCGGGCCGGGTGCTGGTGATCACGCGCGACACCGGCGAGCTCATCGGCATGAGCCTGGCGAAAGACGCAGGCAGCGCGCCTGTCCCGCTGATCAGCAACGTGAAGTGGGAACCCTTCGGCCCGGTGAGCGGCTGGGACTGGCACATGACAAGCGGCCTGATGAACCACACGCGGCTGTTCGACCTGGGCGGGCGCATCGTGCGCTACCCGCTCGGCAACGTGCTGCGCGACGTGAGCTACGACGCCGCCGACCGCATCAGCGGCTTCACGCACCTGCTGGCGAGTGACGGCTCGGCGCAACCCGCGCTGGACCAGAGCTTCGGGTACGACGGGAACAGCCGCCTCACCAGCATCACCGCCTCGGCATCGAGTTGGTCGATCGCCTACGACCCGAACGGCACCCGCACGAGCGTGAGCCTGAACGGCAGCGCAAGTGAGTACACGACCGAGGCGACGAGCAACCGACTGACGAACATCACGAACCCAGCTCGCAGCTTCGGGTACGACAACGCCGGCAACACGACCAGCGACAGCGTGGGCTACACGGCGACCTACGGCCTGAACGGCTCGATCGCGAGCATCACGAAGACAGGGGTGACCGGCAGCTACGACTACAGCGCAGAGCGCCGGCGCATCCGCAAAGTGACGAGCACGGGCGAGACGGTGATCTTCGTGTACGACCTCAAGGGGCAACTGCTCGGGGAATACGACCAGGCCGGCAAGGCGATCCGCGAATACGTGTGGCTGGACAGCATCCCGGTGGCGATGTTCATACCGGACCCGGCCAATGCGAACAACCCGCCACTCATCTACTACATCCACACGGATCACCTGAATGCGCCGCGCATCGTTGTGGACCAGAACGGAGCCAAGCGCTGGCGCTGGCTGGCCGAGCCGTTCGGGACGACGGCACCGGAGACGAATCCCGATGGGCTCGGGGCCTTCACGCAGAATCTGCGATTCCCGGGGCAGTATGCGGATGCAGAGTCGGGGCTTTGGTACAACTACTTCCGCAGCTACGACAGCTCGAAAGGTAGCTATGCGCAGAGCGACCCAATAGGGTTATCCGGTGGGAGTTGGTCAACGTACTCTTATGTCAACGGGAGCCCAATCGGCTTCATAGATCCACAGGGCTTGGCCTATTTTGGCATGCGACCTCTCAACGGCATGCCAACTATGATCTTGAATTTCGCATTGGGCAGATGGCAAGTCGCTCACGAGAATCTTTTTTTGAAGATGGCGCTTCACCTGATAATCTTGGGTACTCCCCATCCGGGGTGACACCAGACCCCTTCCCCGGTGGCTACATTGAAACCGATGGCGGTTACAACGACTGCGTAATGAGGTTGGCCGTAGCAATGAATATGTGGCCGGCACCAAAATACAGTCTGCTCTGCAACAATTGCCAAGCCTGGGCCGCCGCCGTCAGGCTTTCCTATAACAGATTGATCAACGATCCAGCCACTCGAGCCAAATGTAAATGCGATAAAAAACCTGAACCGGCGACGAGAACGCTGCCGGCATCATCATCATTCGGTATTGGACAGTCGAGAGCTACCTACGATCCGGTTCAGGACAGATGGACGACGGAACCAAGCCCCTTTGGCTTTGGTGGCTTACCCCCGCCTTGGTGGGAACTGATTCTTCTACCATGACCGCAGGGGCGACTGCTGTCGTTGTGGCCGCTGAACTCATCTCTTTGCTCACAATCCTTTTGGGCGCGCAATGATATTCAATGCACTTGCTTCAAGGCCACGCCTTCGCAGATTTGCAACCTTCTTTGCCCCCAAAGGGGCTAATTCGCACATATTCGACGTTGAACTCATCGAGGAGAACGGAGTTTTTCGAGCCTCCCATTCATTTCGACATGAATTGGCTGGATGGCATCAACTGGGATTGATTGTCGAGCATCACATAGAGAACCCGATCCAGCAACCTATCCTGCTGGACGTGAACTGCGATCTTCATCTTCCAGAAAAATCCGTCACATTGCTTCATGGCAAGGCGCCGCTCACCACCCCTTGGTGGTCGGGGTCTGAAAGCAATGGATTTCGATTGAAGATGTACGCAGTTCCGGACGATGCGCCCAGAGACGTAGACATGACGCTGAAATTTACGGCAGAGGGGCCGAAGCTTCGCGAGAAGTACGGTCGGATCCAAGTCTTCATCGCACCGCTGAATGTGTGGTGAGAGCTACTCAAGAATGAGCCGACTTGGCGAGAGCATTGAAAACACATCGATTCCCCACAAGGAAAACAAATGAGCGAACGACGCGTTCATGCATCTCTGATCATAAAGAGCGATGACCTCCAGGCCGAATACATTGCAGAAATGATGAAGCCGCTGCCAGGATCAACGCAGTCGAAAGGCAAGCCAGTATTCTCTCGGCCGAATGCAAGTCTGGCACGTCATTCAAGTTGGATGCTATCGACGGAGCATGCCTCTACCGGGCTTGATGAACACTCGCCAATTTCCGAGCACATCGGGTGGCTGCCTGGACTTCTCGATGGGAAACAACAAGTCATTGATGAGTTGGCCAACAATTGCGACGTCGAAATATCATGCTTTGTATCCACAGCCTCCACGAATTTCTGGTTTGATGTCCCACATGGCATCGTCAAGAAATTGGCTGAGCAGAAAATTGACCTTGTATTCGATGCGTATGCCTACTGATCATTCCTGGCTTCTCCGCCATTTCTGACACAGCCGCGCCTGCACGCTCACCGCAACAACTGCAGCAACGTCTCCATGTCGACCGGCTTCACCAGGTGCTCGTCGAAGCCGTGCGCCGCCGACTTGAGCCGGTCTTCCGCCTGCCCGTAGCCGGTCAGCGCGATCAGCCTCAGCGCGCTGCCCCCGTCCTTCGCGCGAATGCGCTGCGCGAGCTCGTAGCCGTCCATCACCGGCAGCCCGATGTCGAGCACCGCGATGTCCACCATCTGCTGCTCCAGCAGTTGCAGCGCCGACGGCCCGTCGTGCGCCACCAGCGGCACATGGCCCAGCGCCTCCAGCAAGGTGGCCATCGTCGTCGCCGCGTCCTGGTTGTCGTCGACGATCAGCACGCGCCGCACGCTGCCCTGCGTGGCAACGCGCCAGCCATCCGTGCCGGCCGGCGCCTGCGCCTGCGCACCGGCCACCTGCAGCGGCAGCCGCAGCATGAAC
>NZ_JBFUFQ010000389.1:0-3173 GCF_056403355.1 Rhizobacter sp. P2_H3
CAGGGGCGGCGGCCACCGGCGCGGCGGGCGCAGCGGCAGCGGCCGGGGCCAGCACCGGGGCGGCGTAGGCCACCGGGCCTGCCGCGACGAGGGTCGGGTCGGCCTTGACGATCCGGACCTTGCCGTCCGCCTCGGTGATCTCCAGTTCAGAGATGTTCGATTCGGACACGAGATCGATCAGGGTCTTCAGTTTGCGCAGGTCCATGGGTTCTCCAACTTCTGTCGTCGTTGTTGTCGGGCGCCCGCGGTCGATCGGACCGTTGGCGCCGTGGGGTCAGGCCGTCCGCTGGGGAGGGCGCTTCGCGTCACGCTGCAGCACGTGGCGCAGGGCGCAGGCATAGCCGTCTGCGCCCAGGCCGACGATCACGCCGTCGGCCAGGTCCGAGAAATAGGAATGGTGGCGGAAGGCTTCGCGCCGGTGCACGTTCGACAGGTGCACTTCGATGAACGGGATCGCGACGCCGGCCAGCGCATCGCGCAACGCGACGCTGGTGTGCGTGAGCGCGCCCGGGTTGATCAGGATGAACTGCGTGCCGTCGAGCCGCGCGGCGTGCACGCGGTCGATCAGCGCGCCTTCATGGTTGCTCTGGAAGCTCACCAGCGTCGAACCGGCCTGCGACGCGATCTCTGCGAGATCGGCATCGATCTGCGCCAAAGTCGTCGCGCCATAGACCTCCGGCTCGCGTGTGCCGAGCAGGTTCAGGTTCGGGCCGTGCAGGACCAGGATGTGCATGAAACGCGGATCGGGTGCCTGGAGTGGGCGGCCCGGAATTTTGCGAAGGCTGAACTTTACGCGCTTTAGGGGCCGAAGACTGCAATATAGAAAAATCTCGGCCGAATGGAACCCGGCGGCCCCTCAGCCGAGCTGTTGCACCCAGGCGGCCAGGTCCTGCTCGCCGATGCTGCCCAGTTTGCGCGCGATGATGCGCCCATCGCGGCCGAAGACGGCACTGAACGGCAGCCCGCCGCGCTCGTTGCCGAGCGAGCGGGCCAGGTCGACGCCGGTCAGACCGGCCAGGCCGACCGGGAAGCTCACCGGCACCTTCTTCAGGAACTCCCGGACCGGGGTCGGGCTGTCGACCGCCAGGCCGACCACGCGCCAGCCGGCCGGCTGGTGGCTGCGCTGGAAGGCGTCGAGCAGCGGCATCTCCTTGACGCAAGGCGCGCACCAGGTGGCCCAGAAGTTCAGCAGCAGCGGCTGGCCGCGCAGTCCGGCCAGCGGCAGCGAGCCGCCTTCGGGCCGGTCGAACTGCAAATCCCACAGCGCCCGTTCGGCTTCGGGCAGGGCGTTGCTGCGTTCGCGCCACCAGCCGAAACCGGCACCGGCGGCCAGTGCGATGCCGGCGACGCCGATCGTCAATGCATGGCGACGGTTCATGCGGCCCCCTCGTCCGATGCCAGCAGCCGACGCAATCCGGCCAGATCGCCGCGTTCGCTGCGGCCGCGGCTGTCGGGTTTCAGCGCACCGCGCAGGTCGTCGCGGTCCAGGATGGTCAGGTGCACGGTCACTTCCTCGCCGAGTGCGGCGCTCGGGCTGCTGACGGTCAGCACGTCGATCTGCTCGCCGCGCGGGCCATCGAGGCTGCCGACGTCGTAGTCGACGCGCCGGTCGATCAGCGCGAGTTCGGCCTGCTTCGAGTCGTCGCAGAACAGTTCCAGCCGCACGCTGTTGAGCCGCGTCGCGGTGCCGCGCCAGACGGCGCCATACAAATGCGGGCGGAATTCCTGCAGCCGCTCCATCCACAGCAGCGCCACCTCGCGCAACGCGCGCAATTCGGCGGGTTGGGTGTCGGCGCAGAAGAGTGCGATGTAGGCCCGGACCTCGTCCTCGACCTGGTCGTTGTCGGGCAGGTCGACCTGCCGCGTGCCGCGCTTGCCGAGGTCGCGCGCGGCGCGGCGCTTGGCCGGCCCGTACTCCATGCCCTCCTCGACGATCAGCCGGGCGGCCGCGCTGGCGAGTTCAGTACTGAGGTCGGAGGGCATCGGGGGATTCTAGGGAAGGTCGACCGCCCCCATGCGCGACACGACCGTGCCGGCCCGGCCGACCACGTACGGCGAGCCCGGCCGCTTCTCGAAGCGCTTCGGCGCCGGCAGCATCACCGCCAGGCGCGCGGCCTGCGCCGGTGCGAGCCGGGCCGCGTCGACGCGGAAGTAGTGCCGCGCCGCGGCCTGCGCGCCGAACACGCCTTCGCCCCATTCGACGTTGTTCAGGTAGATCTCGAGGATGCGCTGCTTCGACAGCAGCGCCTCCAGCATGAAGGTGATGACGAACTCCTGCGCCTTGCGGGGCAGGCTGCGTTCGCTGCCGAGGAACAGGTTCTTCGCGAGCTGCTGCGTGATCGTCGAGCCGCCGATGATCTTCGGCTCGGCACGCCGCGCTGGCGTGGCGCGCGCCTTGGCCGGCCGCTGCTCGATGCGCTCGTTGATCCGCTCGGCCCGCGCCTCGGCCCGCTGGTTCTTCTCCCAGGCCTTCTCGACCGCATCCCATTCGACGCCGCTGTGCTCGGTGAAGCCGGCATCCTCCGACGCGATCACCGCCCGCTTCAGCGTGTCGGCGATGTGGTCGTAGGGCTGCCACTCCTGGCTCCACAGGATCTGGTGCTGCTCGGTCAGCAGCCGCCAGGCCTCGGAGCGCTGGAAGGTGGTCGACTGCGGATCGACGACGGCCATCAGCGCGACGCGCGCGAGGAAGTACAGCTGCAGCGCGAGCACCGACAGCACCAGCAGCGCGATCAGCCGCGCGATCTGTCGGACCGCGTTCTTCATGTGGCGGTTGCGGACAGCCGGGCCTGCAGCTCGGCCAGCACCGGCGCGGTGTCCGGCCGCACGCCGCGCCAGACGAAGAACGCCTCGCCGGCCTGCTCGACCAGCATGCCCAGCCCGTCGCGGCCGACCGCGCCGTGCCGTGCCGCCCAGCCGATGAAGCCGGCCGCGGCCGGGCCGTACATCATGTCCAGCGCCAGCGTGCCGGCACGCAGCACGCGCGGCGACACCGGCACCTCGGCGCCTTGCAGGCTGCTCGCGCTGGCGTTGACGACAACGTCGAAGGCCTCGCCGCAGTCGGCCAGGCCGGTGGCGCGCAGCTCGACATCGGCGCCGCGCGCCGGCGCGGCATGGCGTGCCGCCAGCGCCCGTGCCTTGTCGACGCTGCGGTTGGCCAGCACCAGCTGCGC
>NZ_JBFUFQ010000390.1:0-3067 GCF_056403355.1 Rhizobacter sp. P2_H3
GGCCGACCGCTCCAGCTGAGCCCCCACAGCCTGCCCCCGGCCGCCYCGCYCACGCGCACCAAGCAATCAAACAGACAGACGCAATCAAATGCCAACCGATCGCCTCGGCCAACTCACGCACCTGGTGATGACGCGCTTCACGTTGAAGGGCGGCACCGTCAAGCTCGATGAATCGGCGACCTTCACCGTGCAGATCAACCCGGCCGACTTCAAGCACACCACCGGCATCACCTACGACAAGAAGAAGACCCAAGGCGATCCCCAGGCCACCCCGAAGTTCGCCGCGGTCGGAGATGAACACGTCAGCTTCGCCCTCGTGCTCGACGGCACCGGCATCGTCCCGCCCGGCGCCAACGGCAAGCGCGAAGAAGTGCGCACGAAGATGAAGAAACTCAATGCGGTCGCCTTCCAGTACCTG
The DNA here is from genome assembly GCF_056403355.1 of Rhizobacter sp. P2_H3. Lineage (NCBI taxonomy): Bacteria > Pseudomonadati > Pseudomonadota > Betaproteobacteria > Burkholderiales > Sphaerotilaceae > Rhizobacter > Rhizobacter sp. P2_H3. The sequence continues at coordinate 419 of NZ_JBFUFQ010000390.1, forward strand.
CCCGACACCCAGGAACCGCCCCTCGTGCGCCTGCTGTGGGGCAGCCTGATCTTCTTCGGCCGGCTCGAATCGATGAACACGCAGTACACCCTCTTCAAGCCGAGCGGCGAACCGCTGCGCGCCCGCGTCGACCTGAGCTTCCTCGGCGCGATGAGCAAGGAGGAGGCCCAGCTCGTCTCCAACCGCAGCCCCGAGACCAGCGTCACGAGCGTCACCGTCGTCGACGGCGACACGCTGCCCCAGCTGTGCGCCGACCACTGCGGCAGCGCCGCCGCGGCCCCCGCGGTCGCGCGCACCAACAACCTGCCCAGCCTGATGGCCCTCACGCCCGGCACGACGCTGGCGATGGCGGCACGGCCCGCCTAGTCGGATCACCCCATGCCTGGCGTCTCCCCCCTCGACAACGCCGACGGCGTCGTGCGCCTGTCGCTCAGCTCCGACGGCACCGAACTCGACGCGACCATCGACGTCATCTCGATCTCGGTGCGCCGCGGCGTCAACAGCGTTCCCTCGGCCCGCATCGAACTGGCCGACGGCGACATGCCGAACCGCAAGTTCCCGCTCAGCGACGCCGCCCACTTCAAGCCCGGCGTGCTGCTGTCGATCAAGGCCGGCTACCAGTCGGCCCCCACCACCGTGATCTTCGAAGGCCTCGTCGTGCGCCACGGCCTGCAGGTGCGCGGCGACAACGACGCCCGCCTGATCGTCGAATGCCGCGACAAGGCCGTGCTGATGACCGTCGGCCGGCACAACGCCAACTTCATCGACCAGACCGACAGCGCCATCATCGAGACCCTGGCCGGCGACCACGGCCTGAGCATCGAGGCCGATGCCACCGAGCTCAGCCACACCGAGCTGGCCCAGCACTACTGCAGCGACTGGGACTTCATGCTGTCGCGCGCCGAGGTCAACGGCCTGCTCGTCATCGCCACCGACGGCAAGCTCGCCGTCAAGGCCCCTGCGGTCGATGCCGAGCCGGCGCTTTCGGTCACCTACGGCATCGACGTGATCGACTTCCAGGCCGACCTCGACGCGCGCAGCCAGCTCGCCAGCGCCCAGGCCTTCTCGTGGGACATCAAGGGCCAGGCCGCGCTCGAAGGCACCGCCAGCGCACCGGTCACGCTGCCGAAGCAGGGCGACATCGATTCCGCCACGCTGGCCCAGGTGATCGGCCTGCCCACCTGGCGGCTGCAGTCCGGCGCACCGCAGCCGCTGGCCGCACTCACCAGCTGGGCCAAGGCGCAGCAGCTGAAGGCCGGCCTCGCGCGGCTGCGCGGACGCATGAGCTTCCAGGGCTCGGCGCTCGCCACCGTCGGCGGCCTGATCGAGCTCGCCGGCGTCGGCACGCGCTTCAGCGGCAAGGTGTTCGTCACCGGCCTGCGCCACGAGATCGCCGACGGCAACTGGACCACCGAGGCCGAGTTCGGCCTCGCGCCCGACTGGTTCGTCGAACGCCCCGACGTGGTCGCGCCACCCGGCGCCGGCCTGCTGCCCGGCGTGCACGGCCTGCAGGTCGGCATCGTGATGAAGCTCGACGCCGACCCGGCCGGCGAACAGCGCGTGCAGGTCAAGCTGCCGATGCTGCAGGCCGCCACCGAAGGCATCTGGGCCCGGCTGCTGCAGTTCCACGCCAGCAATGCGTTCGGCGCGTTCTTCCTGCCCGAGGTCGGCGACGAGGTGGTGCTCGGCTACTTCGCCGACGACCCCTCGCACCCGGTCGTGCTCGGCAGCCTCTACAGCAGCAAGCAGGCCACGCCGTACCCGCTGGAGGCCGCCAACGACATCAAGGCCATCGTCACCCGCTGCCGCGCGAAGCTCGAGTTCAACGAGAAGGACAAGGTCATCACCGTCATCACGCCCGGCAACAACAAGATCGTGCTGAGCGACAAGGACAAATCCATCCTGCTGCAGGACCAGAACGGCAACAAGGTCGAACTCGCGCCCGGCGGCATCACGCTCGACAGCCCGGGCGACATCAAGATCACGGCCAAGGGAACGATCACGCTCGACGCGGTCGGCGCGATCTCCGTCACCTCCAAGGCCGACATCAAGCTCAGCGCCCTGAACATCGCCGCCGAAGCCCAGGTCGGCTTCACCGCGAAGGGCAACGCGAGCGCCGAGCTCTCGGCCGCCGGGCAGACGGTGGTCAAGGGCGCGATGGTGATGWTCAACTGACCTGCACGGAAGCACCGCCATGCCGCCCGCCGCCCGCCTCACCGACATGCACGTGTGCCCGATGGTCACGCCCGGCCTGCCGCCGATCCCGCACGTCGGCGGGCCGATCGTCGGCCCCGGCGTTCCGACGGTGCTGATCGGCAAGCTGCCGGCCGCGGTGCTCGGCGACAGCGCGGTCTGCGTCGGCCCGCCCGACACCATCATCCAGGGCTCGACCACGGTGCTGATCGCCAACAAGCCGGCGGCGCGCATCGGCGACCCGACGGCGCACGGCGGCAGCATCGCGATGGGCTGGCCCACGGTGCTGATCGGTGGATGACTCGACCATGGGCCTCGACAGCAACAAGCGCTTCCTCGGCACCGGCTGGGCCTTCCCGCCGGCCTTCGACGGCCGCACGCTGCATGCGCTGACGGAGTCGGAAGACCAGGACGTGCGCGAGCGCCTGCGCATCCTGCTGTCCACCGTACCCGGCG
>NZ_JBFUFQ010000391.1:0-3063 GCF_056403355.1 Rhizobacter sp. P2_H3
TTCTCAAGGTGGCTACAGGCCAACCCAGACTGGGAGGATCTATTAGTCAAGATGATCAAGAAAGGTGGCGGCGGCGACAAGACTCCAGGAAAAGCGCCAGCTGTACGGAGCGTGGCTGCACAATTTATAGAAAAAATTAAGACAAAGTTGCCTAGTGAACAGTATCCTCGTACAAGCAAAAGCACCGCACGTCGCAGTATTGAGCGCTACATCGCAAATTATGTGGCGATGGATTTATCAACGACGACTGTTTGGAGAGGGAAAGCGATTGCGGCTCGTCAACATCTAGGCACCGGACACGAAAAATTCCTCCTAGCCGCTGCTCCCTTCGATCTAGTGGGCTGCGATGCCCATACGGTCGACGCCGTTGGCGTCCTGATTTTAGACGGACCCGCAGGCCCTCAGCGGATACCTATCGATCGAATGAAGATAGTTGCAATAATCTGCTACAAAAGTCGCGTATGCACCGGGTTTAGCATTTGTATTCGGCCACAAGTCTCGGCGGCCCATGTCGAGGAAGCCTATCTGAACGGTACCCAGAAATGGATTCCTCTTAAGCTAACAATTAAGGGGTTGAAGTATGACACCGGGGCGGGGTTCCCATGCGGCGCCGTTGAGGGCCTCGAGGAGGTCAACTTCGCTGCGCTCCAGCTAGATAACGCTGCGCAGCATTTTGCCCGCGGCGTCCAGCAGCGGCTGCACCGGTCCATTGGGTGCATGGTGGGCTGGGGCGCAGTCGGCCACTGGTGGCGAAATGCTGTTATCGAGCGCTTCTTTGGCGCACTTTCCGCCTACGGCTTCAAGCGCCTGCCAAGCACCATGGGTTTCGGTCCAGGCGATCCACAGCGCGGCGACCCGCTGTTGGAGGCAGCCGGCAGAGGCATTGAGTGGCATGAGCTGATCCAACTGCTCGATGTGCTCTTGGCCAACTACAACGCTCGGCCAAGCCGCGCACTCGGCGGTCGCAGCCCCCTGGATGTCGTGCGAACCACCCTCTCAGGCTCAGGTGCTGCCTGGGTCCCGCGGGTGCGGCCACCTTACACGGCATATTCGGCTCGACCGGGCATCGAGGTCCTCACAAAGAGAATCAATGGTTACGCTGCGTCGAGGGTTCCGCCATACGTGGAACTGGACGAGGTCCGGTACTCCAGTCCCGAACTGTCGAAGCGGTACGACTGGATTAGAACAGGCGTTATTGTGCATGTCCCAAAGCGGGACGCCCGCATCGTCGAAGCGTTTCTGGACACTGGCGAGCGAATTGGCGAATTGCGCTGCATGGATTCAGGGTGGGCAATGACGGCCCATTCGCTCGAACAACGCAAGGCGATCAATGCGCTGATTAGGGACGGTCAGCTTTACGTACCGGATGGGGGTGATCCGGTAGCGTGCTTCATCAACCATCTCTCCACCAAAGCGTATGCGTCATCACGGAGCCGTTCGTCGCTCGAAGTCTCCGCAGACGCTACTACTGTTGCCGAGACGTTGCGTATGTCAGGTGCTTCGGCACCCGCACCGGCAAAGCCGGCCTCGTCGAACCCAGCCACGTCGACTGTCGCTCGCAAAMCACCGCTCGGCGTTGCACTTCCAAAGCGCTGGAAATAGCGATATTGACACCGCCGCCAACTCAAAGGAACCACTATGAGTACACCTGTACAGGCGGATCGCTCTCAGCTTCGCGAGGCCGCACTGATGCCTGGCGAGGAACGCCTTAGGTATTTGGCGAAGCATCCCTTGACTCTTCGACCGGTAAAAGTCGTTACGCGGGCTGTTAAAAGTGCATTCCTCATTGTTTCCGAGGCAGCGACCTATCGCCAGCTTGGAGTTTCGTTCCAAGCGCCTTTTAGAACGGGAAAGTCGACCGTGGCCGAGATGATCTGCGCAAACATTTCTGAGGTCGTCCCAAATCTCGCCGTACACCTCACGGTAGCAGAAAGTCAAACAACAAAACGCAATTTTTTCGGCGCATTATGTGAGTCGTTTGAGCTGATAACCCAGGGCACTGCAGCGGACCGCGCTGGCAGATGTCGGGAGGCCATGGAGGCCGCATGCCACGCAGTTGGCGGCAGCCAATTGCTGTTAATTATTGATGAAGGCCAAAACTGGCGGGAACAAGAATGGGAATATCTGCGTGATGCCGGAAATCGCATACTCAAAGAGGGTGGGATAACCCTTACCACTGTTACCTTCGGTGATGAGCGAATAGGAGCTTTGCGTCAGAAATTGATGAAGTTGCGCAAAGACTTATGGGCTAGATTTTTGATGAAGACAAACGTCCTCAGCGGCGTAAGAAGCCAAGAAGATCTTCATTACTTCTTGGAGCAGTGCGATGATGCCGAAAAATATGAGTATCCAGAAGGGTCAGGCATTGCATACTCCGAATTTTTTTTGCCGAAAGCTTTCGCCGCTGGGTGGCGCCTCAGTGATGAAACGAATTTGCTATGGGAGGCATATGAAAGAGCTGCGTCGTCAGTTAACAAAAAAGTGATTGAGGTGCCTATGCAATGGGTGACCGACCCCGTGGTTCATTATTTGAAAAATCGAAGCGTCGATGATTTTGAAGGACTGAAAGGCGATGCAGAAGCGTGGGACCAATCGGTTGAAGCCTCTCATTTTGTCGAGACCTTAATATGAGAATCGGATCCACGATTCCCAAGAGCGATGGTTGGGTTTGGCGCCGGGAATGGGAATTTCCTCTTGAAGGCCAATTTTCCATCGCGTCAAAAGTCATCGAGGTCAACAAGGTAAGGTATCCGGCAGTTTCAGGCTGGGTCTTCAAGAGAAACCGCAATATTTTTGCCCTTGGTTCACACAAGAAATACCTGTGCTCACCTGAGCTTAGATATTGCCGTGACTGTATTGATTTTGGTTATCATACGTCACTTTTCCAACTTTGGAAGTTTGATAGCTGCCCCATTCACAACTCACCACTAGTTTCAACCTGCCAAAATTGCGGATTCGTAACTACACCTTTTCCATACGATCGGTATAACAGCGGAAAAAAAATCAATTTTGGATTTAGGTGTTGGAATTGTGCCTTCCCGCTCGGGAGAAGGGGCGCAGGAC
>NZ_JBFUFQ010000392.1:0-3040 GCF_056403355.1 Rhizobacter sp. P2_H3
GGCTTGCCCGCCTGCTTCGCGGCCGGCTTGGCCACCGGCTTGGATTTGCGGGGCGGCGCCGGCGGCGGGGCGCCGCCGTTGATCTCGCTCTCCAGCAAGTCCATGTTGAACTGCGCGTCGGAGAAATCGACCCGGTCGCGCTGCGCCACGCCCTGCGCCGGCGTCTGCGCGACGTCGGCCTGCTCGGGGTGGAAGAAGCGCGAGTGGATGCGGTCGTCTTCGCTCAGCTGGAAGATGTCGTCATCGTCCGGGGGCTCGGGCAGCGGCTGGAACGACGGCGTGGCCGGCACGGGCGTCGCGGCGATCGGGGCGGGCGGGGGTGGGGCCGGGGGGCGCCACTCCGGCGGGGAGTCGCGCTCCAGGTCGAACAACCCCTCGAGCGCGTTGAAGACCTCGTCGCAGCGCCCGCAGCGGACCCAGCCTTCGGAGACCTTGAGCTGGTCCTGGACGACCCGGAAGACGGTACCGCAGGCAGTGCAACGGGTGGCCAGGCTCATGGCGAAATCATGCCATGGCCTTCTTCCGCGCCGTCATCAGGATCCAGCCTTCTTCCTGGTCGCTCACGTCCAGCGTGCACCAGGGCGCATAGGCGGCCTTCAGCTCGTCGGCCTGGCGCTCGAGGATGCCGGCCAGCACCAGGTCGCCGCCCGCGGCCACGTGGCCGCACAGCAGCGGGGCCAGCAGCTTCAGCGGCGACGCGAGGATGTTCGCGAGCACCAACGGGTACTCGCCCTGGGCCGCGTCAGGCAGGCCGGCGTCGAGCGTGACGCCGTTGGCGTCGGCATTGGCGCGCGTCGATTCGACGGCGGCCGGGTCGATGTCGACCGCAGCGATGCCGCGCCCACCATGCAGCGCCGCGCCGATCGCGAGGATGCCCGAGCCGCAGCCGTAGTCGAGCACGCGCTGCCAGCCGGCCGCGCGCGCAGGGGCCTGGGTCGCGATCCAGCGCAGGCACATCCGCGTCGTCGGGTGCGTGCCGGTGCCGAACGCGAGACCCGGGTCGAGCCGGATCACGGTGCGGGCCTGTGCCGGCGGCTCGTGCCAGGTCGGAACGATCCAGAACGTGTCGGTGACCGGCACCGGCGCGAACTGCGATTGCGTCAGCCGCACCCAATCCTGCTCTTCGACCTTCTGCAGCGCCTGCAGCTGCACGCCGCCCGCCCAGTCCTGCGCGAGCAGCAGGGCGCCGGCCTCGGTGGCGGCGTCTTCCTCGGCGAACAGCGCCTTCACGACCGAGCGCTGCCAGCCGCCGCGCGGCGCCGGCATGCCCGGCTCGCCGAACAGCGCGTGCTCGGCCTCGGTGTCGGCATCGGCGTCCTCGACCGAGACCGACAAGGCCTGCAGCTCGTCCATCAGCGCATCGGACACCGGCTCGACCAGGTCCTCCGGCACCAGCAGCAACAGCTCGTACATCGGGGCCTCAGCGCTTGTGCTGGCTCATCCAGCCTTCAAGGTAATGAATGCTGGTGCCCCCCTCGATGAACTTGGCGTCGGCCATCAGCTCGCGGTGCAGCGGGATGTTGGTCAGGATGCCCTCGACCACCGTCTCCGACAGCGCGATGCGCATGCGCGCGAGCGCCTGGTCGCGGGTGTCGCCGTGCGTGATGATCTTGCCGATCATCGAGTCGTAGTTCGGCGGCACGAAGTAGTTCGTGTACGCATGCGAGTCGACGCGCACGCCCGGCCCGCCCGGCGCATGCCAGGTCGTGATGCGGCCCGGCGACGGCGTGAACTTGTACGGGTCCTCGGCGTTGACGCGGCATTCGATCGCATGCCCGCGCATCTGGATCTGGCGCTGCTGGAACGGCAGCTTCTCGCCGGCCGCCACGCGGATCTGCATCTGCACGATGTCGATACCGGTCACCAGTTCGGTCACCGGGTGCTCCACCTGCACGCGGGTGTTCATCTCGATGAAATAGAACTCGCCGTTCTCGTACAGGAACTCGAAGGTGCCGGCGCCGCGGTAGCCGATGCGCTTGCAGGCGGCGGCGCAGCGGTCGCCGATCTTCTCGATCACGCGGCGCGGGATGCCCGGCGCCGGCGCTTCCTCGATGATCTTCTGGTGGCGGCGCTGCATCGAGCAGTCGCGCTCGCCCAGCCAGACGGCGTTCTTGTGCTCGTCGGCCAGCACCTGGATCTCGATGTGGCGCGGGTTCTCGAGGAACTTCTCCATGTAGACCGCCGGGTTGCCGAAGGCCGCGCCGGCCTCGGCGCGCGTGGTCTGCACCGCGTGGATCAGCGCCGCCTCGGTGTGCACGACGCGCATGCCACGGCCGCCGCCGCCGCCGGCCGCCTTGATGATCACCGGGTAGCCGACCGCACGGCCGGCCTTGATGATCTCCTTCGGGTCGTCGGGCAGCGCGCCCTCGGAGCCCGGCACGCAGGGCACGCCGGCCTTGATCATCGCCTGCTTGGCCGACACCTTGTCGCCCATCGTGCGGATCGCGTCGGGCGTCGGGCCGATGAAGACGAAGCCGCTCTGCTCGACGCGCTCGGCGAAATCGGCGTTCTCCGACAGGAAGCCGTAGCCGGGGTGGATGGCCTCGGCATCGGTCACCTCGGCGGTCGAGATGATGGCCGGCATGTTGAGGTAGCTCTGCGCCGACTGGGCCGGGCCGATGCACACCGCCTCGTCGGCCAGCTTCACGTACTTGGCGTCGCGGTCGGCCTCGGAATAGACGACGACCGACTTGATGCCCATCTCGCGGCACGCTCGTTGAATCCGCAGCGCGATCTCGCCGCGGTTGGCGATCAGGATCTTCTTGAACATGCGGACAGCCTTATTCGATGATGAACAAGGGCTGGCCGAACTCGACCGGCTGGCCGTTGGCGCACAGGATCTTCGTGACGGTGCCGGACTTGTCGGCCTCGATCTCGTTCATGATCTTCATCGCCTCGATGATGCAGATCGGCTCGCCTTCCTTGATGGTGCTGCCCACCTCGACGAAAGGCTTGGCGCCCGGGCTCGCGGCGCCGTAGAAGGTGCCGACCATCGGCGACTTGACGGTGTGGCCGGCCGGTGCGGCGGGCGCCTCGACAG
>NZ_JBFUFQ010000393.1:0-3031 GCF_056403355.1 Rhizobacter sp. P2_H3
GTCTCGGTCAGAGATTGATCAGCGCGCAGCGCCTGAACCGTGGCGTTGTTGTTGGCGGCGGCGTAGGTCCAGGTGCCATCAGCGGCGAGCGTGAAGGTGCCGTAGGTGCCCGCGGTGGCAGGCTGAGCCTGGAACACGGCCTGGCCGTTGTCGACGTCGGTGACAGACAAGGTGCCACCGGTCGTCAGGTTGCCGGAAGCGTTGACCGCGGTGTCTTCAGTGACGGCGCCCGAGGTGGCACCGCTGATCACGGCCACATCATTCGTGCCGTGGATGGTGACGGTGACGCTCGACGAGGTCTCATCAGCGCTCTTGACGGTGAAGGTCTCCGCCAGCGACTGATCCGCGCGCAGGGCTTGGATCGTCGCGTTGCTGTTCGCAGCGGTGTAGGTCCAGGTGCCGTCGGCGGCGAGCGCGAAGGTGCCGTAGGTGCCCACGGTGGCCGGTTGAGCCTGGAACACCGCCTGGCCGTTGTCGACGTCGGCGACAGACAACGTACCACCGGTCGTCAGATTGCCGGAAGCGTTGACAGCCGTGTCCTCCGTGACGGAGCCGGAAGTGGCGCCGGAGATGACAGCGGTGTCGTTCGTGCCCTGGATGGTGACCGTGACACTCGACGAGGTCCCATCGGCGCTCTTGACCGAGAAGGTCTCGGTCAGCGATTGATCGGCGCGCAGCGCCTGGACCGTGGCGTTGCTGTTCGCAGCTGCATAAGTCCACGTGCCATCGGCGGCGAGTGTGAAGGTGCCGTAGGTGCCGACAGTGGAAGCCTGGGCCTGGAACACCGCCTGGCCGTTGTCGACGTCGGCGACAGACAAGGTGCCACCGGTGGTCAGGTTGCCGGAGCCGTTGACGGCCGTGTCTTCGGTGACGATACCCGAGGTGGCACCGCTGATCACCGCCACATCGTTCGTGCCCTGGATGGTGACCGTGACACTCGACGAAGTGCCGTCGGCGCTCTTGACCGTGAACGTCTCCGTCAGCGATTGATCAGCACGCAACGCCTGGACCGTGGCGTTGCTGTTTGCAGCTGCATAGGTCCACGTGCCATCGGCGGCGAGCGTGAACGTGCCGTACGTCCCCGCCGTGGCAGCCTGCGGCTGGAACACCGCCTCGCCCGCATCCGGATCGACGATCGCCAGCGTGCCGCCCGTCCTGAGCTGTCCGCCCGCATCGACCGCCGTGTCTTCCGTGACCGAGCCCGAGCCCGGGGTGATCACGGCTGCATCGGCCACCGGCGTCACGTTCAGGCTCAGCGTGTTCGGTGCCGCATCGAAGGCACCCGCGCTGTCCTGCACGCTGAAGCTGAACGACGCATACGGCGCGCCGTTGCCATTGGCCGCCGGCACGTACACCAGGTGGCCGGCGTTGATCTCGGCCACCGAGATGATCTGTCCGGCGACGACCGCCGCGCCGTTCAGCAGCAGCGTGCCGGCCGCCGGCGGCGTGTCGATGCGCACGTTCGTGAGCGTCTGCCCCGCATCCGCATCGGCAAAGCCGAAATCGCCCGGCTGCACCGTGTAGCTGCTGTCTTCGGCCAGCGTGCGTGTCACGTCCGCGCCGGTCGGCGGCGTGTTGGTGCCGACGTTCACCGTGACGTTCGCGGTGGCGCTCGCGCCGCTCGGGTCGGTCACCGTGTACTGGATCTGCACCGCGCCGCTGAAATTGGTGGCCGGCGTGAAGACCACGTGGCCGCTCGCGTCGACCGACACCGAGCCCTGGGCCGGGTTGGCCAGCACCGGGTTGCTGACGGTCAGCGTGTCGCCGTCGACATCGTGGTCGTTGGCCAGCACGTCGATCGTCACCGAGGCGTTGATGGCGGTCGAGGCGATGTCGTCGGCCGCCACCGGTGCGTCGTTCACCGAGGTGATCGTCAGCGCCAGCTGCGCCGTCGAGGTGGCCGTGCCGTCGCTCAGCGTGTAGGTGACGACCGGCACGGCGCCGTGCCAGTCGGGGTTCGGCGTGAAGGTGTAGCTGCCGTCGGCATTGAGGCGCAGCGAGCCCGTGGCCGGATCGACGGCCGTCAGCCCGGCCGCATAGGTGTTGCCGTTGAAGCTGAACTGCGTCACCGACAGCGTATCGTGGTCGGCGTCGGTGTCGTTGGCCAGCACATTGCCGCTGGCGGTGCTGTCTTCGTCGAAGGCCTTGCCGTCGTTCACGCCCACCGGCGCATCGTTCACCGCGGTCACGGTGATGTCGAGCGAGGCCGTCGAGCTCGCGCTGCCGTCGCTCACGGTGTAGGTGACGGTCGGCACCGCGCCGTTGTAGTTCGGCGCCGGCGTGAAGGTGTAGCTGCCGTCGGCTGCGATCAGCAGCGTGCCGACGTTGGCGAGGGTCGCCGTCTGGCCCGCGGCATAGGTGCTGCCGCCGATGCTGAACTGCGTCACCGCGAGGCTGCTGCCCGCGTCGACATCGCTGTCGTTGGCGAGCACGCTGCCGAGCAGCGGCGCGTCTTCGGTCGCGCTGCCGGTGTCGTTGACCGCCACCGGCGCGTCGTTCGTGCCGTTGACGGTGATCACCACGCTGCGCGTCGTGCCGTCGGCGGTGGTCACGGTGAAGCTGTCGGTCACGCTGGTGCCCGCCGCCAGCGACTGCACGTTCGGCGCCGCGTTGTTCAGCGCGTAGCTCCAGGTGCCGTCGCTCGCGAGCGTGAAGCTGCCATGGGCCCCGGCGCTGCCGCTCTGCGCGACGAAGACGGATTCGGCCGGGCCGTCCGGGTCGACGACCGTCAGCTTGCCGGTGCTGCCCGGCACCTGGTCTTCGGTGACGCTGCCGGTGAGCGGGCCGGTGATCACCGGCGCATCCGGCGTCGCCGCGACGTTGATCGTGACCGCCGAAGCGGTCGGCGTCGTGCCGTCGCTCACGGTGTACGGGATGTTGACCGGGCCGTTGAAGTCCGCCGCGGGCGTGAAGGTCAGCGTGCCGTCCGGATTGAGCGAGACCGTGCCCTCGGGCAAGGTCACCGGGCTGCCGACCGCGATCGGCTGGCCGGCCACCTGGGTGACGCTCAGCACAGGGCCGTCGACATCGG
>NZ_JBFUFQ010000394.1:0-3008 GCF_056403355.1 Rhizobacter sp. P2_H3
CTCCAGCCCTTCACCCACGCACGCCAGCGCGGCCCAGCGCAGCGCGTCGTCGCCGCAGGTCTCGACGACCGTCATGCGGTTGCAGGTCAGCGTGCCGGTCTTGTCGACGCACAGCACGCTGGCCGTACCGAGCGCCTCGATGGCCTGCGGCTGGCGCGTCAGCACCTGCTGCCGCGCCAGCCGCCAGGCGCCGAGCGCGAGCATCACCGTCCAGACCACCGCGAACTCCTCCGGCACGATCGCCATCGCGAGCGTCAGCCCGACCAGCAGCCCGCCGGTCCACGAACCGTCTCGCCACGCGAACACCGCCGCCGCCACGAGGCAGGTCGCGAGCGCCACCAGCGCGACGCGGCGCACCAGCACGTCGAGCTGGCGGCGCAGCCGGCTCGGCGGCGGCTGCAGCTGCCGGAGCGAACCTCCGATGCGCCCGAGCGCGGTGTGCACGCCGGTGCCGGTGACGACCGCGACGCCGTCGCCCTGCACCACCAGCGTGCCGGACATCAGCTGCCGCGCTTGCGGGCCGTCGCCGCCCTTGTCGACCGGCACCGATTCGCCGCTCAGCATCGATTCGTCGATCCGCAGGCCCTGCGTCTCGATCAGCAGCGCGTCGCAGGCGAGGCGGTCGCCCTCCTGCACGACGAGCCGGTCGCCGCGCACCAGCTCGTGGCTCGCGATGCGCCGCGCGACGCCGTCGCGCACCACGGTGCTGCGCGGGCTGGCCAGCTCCTGCAGCGCCTCCAGCACCGCCTGCGTGCGCAGCGCCTGCACCACCGAGATCGCGGCCACCAGCACCAGCGAGCCGCCGAGCACCAGCGCGTCGACGGCGTTGCCGAGCAGCCCGTACGTCATCGCGCACGCGAGCAGCAGCAGCACCATCGGTTGCGTCAGCACCTCGCGCAGCACCGCGGCGGCGCTGCGGTGCTGCGGCGGCGGCAGGCGGTTCGGGCCGTCGCGCCGCCATCGCGCGGCGGCTTCGGCATCGCTCAGGCCCGCAGGCCCCGTCATCGCCAGCTCGGCATCGTTCATCGGTGGTCCCTGGACAAGTGATCGCACTGTCCCCGCCGCTCGTCGAAGCGATCTTGCGTTGCGTCAATGCATCCGCCACGCGGCGCCCTAGATTGGCATCCGAACGATCCAGTGACCGTCACGAGGCCCGCACCATGAGCTACCGCAGCATCCTCCTGTACCTTGACCAGAGCCCGACCTGCGACGCCCGCACGCAGGCCGCCATCCGCCTGGCACGGCGGCTGGATTGCCACCTCGCGGGGCTCGCGCCGACCGGCCTGCTCGACCTGCCGGGTTCGCCGGGCGCGACGCTCAGCGACCTGGCCGCGCTCGCATGGGACAGCCTGCGCGACGAGGCCGAGCGCGCCGCCGACCGCTTCCGCGATGCCTGCGTCGCCGGCGGGCTTCGCTCGGCCGAGACGGTGATCGACGAGGCCGAGCCGGCCGCGTCGCTGATCGCCCATGCGCACTGCAGCGACCTGACCGTGCTGACGCAGGCCGATCCGTCGGCTCCCGGCCACCGCGGCGCACGCGCGGTGGTCGAGCAGGTGCTGCTGTACAGCGCCCGCCCGACGCTGCTGCTGCCGCATGCCTGCTCGCCGCAGGCGCTGGAGAAGATCGGCAGCAAGGCGATCGTCGCGTGGGACGAGAGCTGCGAGGCGGTGCGCGCCCTCAACGACGCGCTGCCACTGCTGCAGCAGGCGAGCGCCGTCGAGGTGGTGCGCTGGAACCCGCCCCGGCCTGCTGCCGGCGAACCGGCGGTGCCGCGGCTGGACGCACTGCGCCAGTGGCTCGCCTGGCACGGCGTGGCGGCCGACATGCGCGTGGAGACGACCTCGATCGACGTCGCCGACGCGTTGCTGTCGCACGCGGCCGACTTCGGCGCCGATCTCATCGTGATGGGCGCCTACGGGCATTCGCGTTGGACCGAACGGGTGCTGGGCGGCGTGACGCGGCAGCTGATCGGCAGCGCGACCGTGCCGCTGCTGATGTCACACTGACGCATGAGCGTCCGCCACCTCGATCACCTGCTGGAACCCCGATCCATCGCCGTCGCCGGGGCCTCCGACCGCCCGGCCAGCGTCGGCGCCACCGTCTGGCGCAACCTGCGCGGCGGCTTCAAGGGCCCGCTGCACGCCCTCAACCTGCGGTTGCGCACGCTCGACGGGCAGCCTGTCTTCACCCGCCCCGACCAGCTGCCGGCCGCGCCCGACCTCGCGGTGCTGTGCACGCCGCCCGAGACGCTGGTGGCGCTGATCGACCAGTTCGGTCGCCTCGGCACGCGCGCCGCCATCGTGATGACGGCCGGGCTGAGCGCCGCGCAGAAGCAGGCGGTGCTCGAGGCGGCCCGCCCGCACGTGCTGCGCATCCTCGGGCCGAACTGCCTCGGCCTGCTGACGCCGCGCCTGGGCTTGAACGCGAGCTTCGCGCACACCGATGCGCTGGACGGCAACCTCGCCTTCATCTCGCAATCGGGCGCGCTGGTCACCGCGGTGCTCGACTGGGCCCGGGCACGCCGCGTCGGCTTCTCGCACCTGGTGTCGCTCGGCGAGCATGCGGATGTCGATTTCGGCGACCTGCTCGACCACCTGGCGAGCGATGCGCACACGCGCGCGATCCTGCTCTACATCGAATCGATCGGCGGATCGACCGGCACGGTGCGCAAGTTCATGTCGGCCGCGCGTGCCGCGGCGCGCAACAAGCCGGTGATCGTCGTGAAGGCCGGCCGCGCCGGCAACGGCCTGCGCGCGGCGGCCTCGCACACCGGCGCGCTGGCGGGCTCCGACATCGTGTTCGACGCCGCGATCCGCCGTGCCGGCATGCTGCGCGTGGACACGCTGCAGGAGCTGTTCGTCGCGGCGCAGACGCTGGCGCGCTTCGGTGCCAACCGCGACGACGCGCTGACGCTCGTCACCAACGGCGGCGGCGCCGGCGTGCTGGCCGCCGATGCGGCCGCGCGCGCCGGCGTGCCGCTGGCCGAGCCCACGACAGCGCTGCTGGCA
>NZ_JBFUFQ010000395.1:0-2933 GCF_056403355.1 Rhizobacter sp. P2_H3
CCGCTGTAGGCCGCGTACGCGACGATGTCGTAGGCGGGGCCGAGACGCGGGTGCACGCCGTCCGGATAGACCAGCCCGATGTTCTTCAGGTGCATGTCGGGGTTGCCCAGCATCTCGTTGACGACCAGGCGCCGCAACAGCTCGTGCACCGCCGCCTCGCCCAGGCTGTCGAAGCCCATCAGCACCGCCGCCACGTCCAGGCAGGTGCGCGGGCCGCCCTCGGCGCCGGTGCCGTACTTGTCCTCGGGCATCACGCCCAGCACCTGCGCGAAATCCTCGCAATGCACGCGACCGGCCTCGCCCCGGTCGAAGCGCCGCACCGCGAGAAACTGCGTGCGCGCATCGGCATCGCCCAGGTCGTAGCCATGCCGCACCGCGAGCTTCTCGAGCGGCTCCAGCCACGCCTCGCAGACCTCGACACCGGCCGCCGCGGCCAGCCGCAACGACAGCTGCTCCACCTCCGGCAGCAGCGGCTGCGCCACCACCGGCAGCTTCGCGATGATGTGGGTGTCGTGGTCCTTCGTGCGGGCCACGTAGCGGTCGCCGTCGCGGATCGCCCCCACCTTCGGCTGCACGCCCGACAGCGACACGCCGTCGTCCAGCGGCTCGGCGCTCACCGACATCTCCAGCGCGTCCTGCTGCTGCGTCACGCAGCGCGCCAGTTCGTCGCGCGACAGCGCCACCGGCAACGCGAGCAGCTGGCCCGGCAGGTCGCGACCGCAGGCGGCCAGCATCTCGAAGTGATCGCGCGGGTCGCAGCCCCGCAGCTCGGCCACCCGGTCGCGGAACACGCCCTCGGGCAGCAGGTTCTGGAAGAACGACGGCAGCAGCCAGCCGTTGCGGTTCGAGAAGCGGCCGTTGAAGGCCGTCGACCTGACGTCGCGCCACAGCGCCTGCTGCTGCAGCGGCGCATCGGCCAGCCAGCCCGCCGAGACCGTCGGTGCGCCGGCGATCTGTATGAATTCTTCATCCGCGACGAAGCGCGTCACCACGGTGTCGGCCGCCAGCGTGTATCGAAACAGCACACCGATGCGCCGCCCCTCGCCCAGGAAGATGCCGAGCGCCTGGACGTTCATCGGGCCGGGCGCAYGCTCTCGAGCGCCGCCGCGACGCGTGACTTCACCTGCGGCTCGGTCGTCTGCGCCCCGGCATCGACCGCCGCTGCCGCGGCCCGCGGCACCAGCACCACGTCCAGCCCCAGGCGGTCGGCCACCGCCAGCAAGGTGCTCAGCTTGAAATCCTCGCGCCCGCTCAGCACGTTCGTCAGCGTGCGCTGCGAGACACCGGCCTGCTCACGCAACTGCGCCTGCGTCAGCGTCGACGCCTCGAGCGACGCCCGCACCACACCCGACAGATCACCCACAGAGTTCATGGCAGCAAAGTAGTCGAATTGATGTTTCGACTACTTTGCAGTGTATGCCCCTGCGCCAGAAGTGGCAATGAATTGCCACTTCATGGATATCGACTACTTTGCTTCCATCAGCGTTGGTACACCCGCACGTAGTCGACATCCATGCGCTGCGGGAACACCGTGGCGCCGTTCGGCGCACCCGGCCAGTTGCCGCCCACCGCGACGTTCAGCAGGATGTGGAAGCGCTTGTCGAACGGAGCCGGGAAGGCGCCGCCACTCGACCACCACTGGGTTTGCGTGTTGTACAGCGTGCCGTCGACATAGTGGCGGATGACGCCCGGCTCCCACTCCACCGCGTAGGTGTGGAAATCGGTGAGGATGCTGCTGGCCGGCACGAAGGGCTTGCCCGAGTTCGTGTTGTTCGGCCAGGCGCCGCCGTAGTGCAGCGTGCCGTAGACGTTGTTGCCGCCGGCCGCGCCGGCGTTCACGGCCTCCATGATGTCGATCTCGCCGCTGGCCGCCCAGCCGCCGTAGACCGAATCGGACGGCAGCATCCAGAACGCCGGCCACAGGCCCTGCCCGCCCGGCAGCTTGATGCGCGCTTCCATGCGGCCGTACAGCCAGTCGCCCTTGTTCAGCGTGCGCAGCCGCGCCGAGGTGTAGTCGCGGCAGCCGTCGGTCGAGCAATAGCGCTCCTTCAGTGCCTTGATGCTCAGTACGCCGTTGGCCACCGAGGCGTTCTCGGGCCGCGCGGTGTAGTACTGCAGTTCGTTGTTGCCGCCACCCCCGCCGTTCACCTCGAAGCCCCACTTGTTGCCATCGATCGCGCTGCCGTTGAACTCGTCCTGCCACACCAGGCGCCAGCCTGCGGGCGGTTGCGTCGGCGGCTGGTTCGGCGGCGTCGTCGTGTCGCCGCTGCCGGCCGAGAAGGCCCAGCGCTGGTTGGCCTGCGTGCCGGTGCAGTCCCACTGCTGCAGCTTGCCGCCCGACGCGGTGCTCCATTCGGCCACGTCCAGGCACTTGCCGCTGTGGCGCGCGACGACCTGGTAGCCGTCGGGCGTCGCGTTGACGAGGAAGCGCTGGTTGTCGCCGGCGGTGTCGGTCCACTGCGTCAGCAGCGCGCCGTTCGCGGTGGAGACGCCGGCGATGTCCAGCGACTGGTGCGTCTGCGCGTTCGAGAAGCGGTAGGCGCCGCCCTGCTCCGGCAGCACGTCGAACTTCTGCGTCTGCGCGCCGCTGCAGGTGGCCTGCACCGCAGGCGCGCCGGCGGCGGTGCTGCCGCCCTGGATGTCGACGCACAGGTGCGAGTGGTTCGAGCTGATCGTGTACTGCCCGACCGGCAGCGTGCCACGGCCGGCCGTCGTCAGCGGATAAAAGTGGTACTGCTGAGCGCCGCTGCCGTTGCAGCTCCATTGCTGGATGTTGGCGCCGTCGTTCAGCGAGGCGCTGGCCACGTCGACGCACTTGCCGCTGTTGACGTTGGTCAGCACGTAGCGGTTGCCCTGCACCCGCTCGATGCGAAAGCGCTGCGCGTTGGTGCCGTTGTCGGTCCACTGCTGCACGTTGGCGCCGTCGCCGGTGC
>NZ_JBFUFQ010000396.1:0-2916 GCF_056403355.1 Rhizobacter sp. P2_H3
GAAGCAACGTCGGTCGATGCCGCCCCCACCGCATCGCCCGGCACGCGCGCGACGATCACATGCTGGCCCAGCACCTCGGCCGGCGAGCCGGCGGGCGGCCACGCGCCGGCCTCGTCGAAGCCTGCATCGCGCAAGGCCTCGAGCCAGCGCGCCGGCGGCAGCAGCGGGTTGTCGCCGCGCAGGTCGTCGGCGAAGTGCTGCCAGCCYTCGATCAGGCCGGTCGTCATGTCGAACCACGGCAGGTGCGTCGTCGACTCGACCAGCACCAGCATGCCGCCCGGCGCGAGCAGCCCGCGCAGCCGCTTCAGCGCGGCGCGCAGGTCCTTGCTCGCATGCACCGCGTTGGCCGACACGATCGCATCGACGCTGCCCGGCGCGAAGCCCTGGGCCTGCGGATCGGCGTCCATGTCGAAGCGGCCGAAGCGCAGGAACGGGTACGCCGCGAAGCGCTCGCGGGCCCGATCGAGGAACACGTCGGAGACATCGGTGAAGTGGTACTGCGCGCGGTCGGCCGGCAGCGCCGCCAGCACGGCGGAGCTGGTGCCACCGGTGCCGGCACCGACCTCCAGCACGCGCAATGCACGACCTGCCGGCACGGTTGCGGCCAGCGTCTCGAAAGCGGCGGCGGCAAGGCCGTTGATGTAGCGCATCGTCGCCGAGCGTTCGTAGAGGTTCTCGGCGAGCTCGAACGAGCCCTGCGGGAACAAGGTCTCGAGCGGGCTCTCGCGGCCCAGCAGCACCGGCGCCACCAGCGATCCGCAATGCCGCACGTAGGCGAGCAGCGGCTGGTTGTCGGCGAACAGGCGTTCGGCCTCGGCCCACAGCGCGGCCAGCGGCGGCTCGGCGAGCGGCGCGTCGGCGATGAAGGCCTCGCCGGCGCGCCGCAGCACGCCCCCCGCCACCAGGCTGTCGAGCCAGCGCGACACCAGGTGCCGGTAGCTCGCGCCGATGCCGCTGCGCTGCATCAGGCCGTCGAGCGTGTGCGATTCGCCAGCCGCCAGGAACAGGCCCGCCTCGCGCAGCGTGTGCGCCGCATGCGCGCTCGTCACGCGCGCCAGGCAGTCCCACTTCGCCGGGTACGAGGAAGCGTTCAGGTCCAGCGGCCCGCGCTCGGCCTGGCGCGACAGCGCGGTGCTGACGCGCGACCAGCGCTGCGCCGCATCGACCGCCGGCGCGGCGTTCTCGCCGACGACGTCCATCCAGTGCCGCCGCGCGCGGAACGGGTAGGTCGGAAGCGCGACGCGGCTGCGGCCATACGGCGCGTCGAACGCCGCCCAGTTCACGTCGGCGCCCGCCACGTACAGGCGTTGCAGGCTGGCGAGCAGGTCGGTCCAGTCAGCGCGCTCGCGGTGCAGCGACGGCAGCCATTCGACCGGCGCGCCGCCGGCGCACTCGGCGCCCATGCCGAGCAGCACCGGGTGCGGCCCGACCTCGATGAAATGCGTGATGCCCTGCGCCAGCAAGCCCTGCAGCGCCTGCGCAAAGCGCACCGGCTGGCGCATGTGCGTGAGCCAGTAGTCGACGCGGCCGATCTCCGCCGCACCGATCGGCGCGCCGGTGACGTTGGAGACCAGCGCGATGCGCGGCTCGTGGAAGCGCACCGTCTCCAGCACGCGCCGGTAGGCCGGCAGCACCGGCTCGATCAGCGCCGAATGCGCCGCATGCGGAACGCGCAGCAGCTTGACGCGCACGCCGGCCGCCTCGAGCCGCTGCGTCGCCGCATCGACCGAGTGGCGCGGGCCGCTGATGACGAAATGCTCGGGGCCGTTGTAGGCGGCGATCGTCAGCGCGGCCGGGCCGTTCGCAAGCTCGGCCTGCACGACGGCCTCGGGCGCGAACACCGCCGCCATCGCGCCGTCGGCCGGCAGCTCGTGCGTCAGCCGGCCGCGTTCGATCACGCACTTGATGCCGTCTTCGAGCGACAGCATCCCCGACACGCAGGCGGCCGCGTACTCGCCGAGGCTGTGCCCCAGCAGCGCGACCGGCTCGATCCCCCACGACCGCCACAGCGCGGCCAGCGACACCTCGATCGCGAAGTTGACCGGCTGCGCCCACACCGTCTCGTTGATCGGCGAATGGGCTCCGGCGGGCGTGAAGATCACGTCGAGCAGCGGCCGCGGCAGCAGCGGCGCCGCAGCGGCGTGGCAGGCGTCCATCGCGGCGCGGAACACCGGCGCGCTGTCGTACAGCGCGCGGCCCATGCCGGCGTACTGCCCGCCCTGCCCGGTGAACAGGAAGGCGACCTGCGGCCGCGCCGCGCCTTCGAGCGTGCCGCGCGCGATGGCCGGGTCGTCGCTGCCGGCGAGGAAGCCGGCCAGGCCGGCGCGCAGTTCGTCGACGCTCGCCCCGGTGAGCGCGACGCGGTGCGAGAAATGCGAGCGGCCGGTGTTCGCGCTGAAGCACAGGTCGGCGGCCTCGACGCTCTCGTCGAGCTGCAGCAGCCGCGCCTCGTGGCGGCGCGCCAGGTCGAGCAGCGCACCGTCGTCGCGCGCCGACAGCGCCAGCACGTGGGCCGGCCGCAGCGGGCCGGCCGGCGGGGCGGCCAGCGACGGTGTCGGAGCCGCCTCGAGGATCACGTGCGCATTGGTCCCGCTGAAGCCGAACGAGCTGACGCCCGCGAGCCGGCGGCCGTCGATCTCCGGCCAGTCGGTCGCCTGCGTCGGCACCTGCACCGGCCAGTTCCAGTCGATGTGCGGGTTGCCCTGCGTGAAGTGCAGGTGCGGCGGGATCTGCGCGCGCTGCAGCGACAGCACCACCTTGATCACGCCGGCCAGCCCGGCCGCGGCCTCCAGGTGGCCGATGTTGGTCTTGACCGAGCCGACGCGCAGCGGCAGCGCCGGATCGCGCCCGCTGCCGAGCACCGCCGACAGCGCGCCGAGCTCGATCGGGTCGCCGAGCGGCGTGCCGGTGCCGTGC
>NZ_JBFUFQ010000397.1:0-2885 GCF_056403355.1 Rhizobacter sp. P2_H3
AGCTCCCGCAGCCCACCCCCAGCCGCACCACGCGCGCGCAGCACAACAGAGAAGCTACTTCTTGTCGTGCGAAGAGAGCCAGCCGAAGAACTCCGAATACCAGAGCTTGCTGTTCCGCGGCTTCAGGATCCAGTGGTTCTCGTCCGGGAACCACACGAGCCGTGAATCCACCCCACGCGCCTTCAGCGTGTTGTAGTAGGCCAGCCCCTGCTGGTCCGGCACCCGGAAGTCGAGTGCCCCGTGGATCACCAGCGTCGGCGTCTTCATGTTCTTCGCGAAGGCGTGCGGGCTCTGCGAGTTGACCTTCGCCTGGTCGTCCCAGTACCAGGCCCCCAGCTCCTTCGCGTGCCAGGTGTAGGCGTCGTCGCTGAACATCGCCGTCCAGTCGAAGCAGCCCGCATGGCACACATACGCCTGGTAGCGGCCCGGCTTCACGTGCCCGTTCATCCACGCCACCATGTAGCCGCCATAGCTGCCGCCCGTCGCGAACACGCGGCCGCGGTCGATGTACGGCTTCTTCAGCATCAGGTCGGTCGTCGCCTCCACGTCCTGCAGCTCCAGTTCGCCCCAGCGGTGCGTGATGCTGTCGAGGAAGCCGTAGCCGAAACCGCTCGAGCCGTGGTAATTCACGCACACCACCACATAGCCCTGCGCCGCGAACACATGCGTGTTCCAGCGGTAGTGGAAGGTGTCGCCGGCCGCCGCGTGCGGACCGCCATGGATGCTGTGCAGCAACGGGTACTTCTTCTTCGGGTCGAACCCCGGCGGGTACACCACCCAGGCCTGGATCTCGTCGCCCAGCGCACCCTTGAACCGCACGTCCTCGTACCTGCCCAGCTTCACGGGCTTCAACAGATCGTCGTTGAAGCGCTCCAGCCGCTGCGGCGCCTCATCGCCCGCGCGATGCGCATGCACCCGCGCCGGATGATCCATCGCATCGGCCGCCGTCACGACCACCTCGCCCGCCACGTCGAAGCCCTGCACCCAGCCGCCCCGCGCCACCACGGCCGCCTCGCGCGCCGCGATGTCGAAACGCCACAGGTGGCAGCGGCCCTCGTCCTCGGCCGTGAAGTAGAGCGCCTCGCCATCGGCCGACCAGCGGATCGGCCCGTTCACCGCGTGGTCCCAGGCGGCGCTCAGCACCTGCTGCTTGACCGGCGCGTCGATGCCGCGCTGCAGCACCGCCGCATGGTTGGGCATCGTGTGGCGCTTGCCCTGGTGGCTCGCGAGGAACGCGATGCGCTTGCCATCGGGGCTGTAGCGCGGCGCCTCGAAATCCCAGGCCTTGTCCTGCGCGATCACCTCGATGCGGCCGGTGCGCACCACCACCTCGGCCAATGACTTGCAATGGTCCAGCCGCTTCTCCGGCGCCGGGTCGAACGCGAACGCGACGTGCCGGCCGTCGGGCGAGATGTCGAACGAATGCGCGTCGGGGTCGCCGCGCTGCAGCTCGTAGCCGCTGCCCTCGAACAGGTCGCGCACCCGGCCGCTCTCGACGTCGAGCACCAGCACGTGCGCCACCCGCTCCATCGGCAGGTTGCGGTCCCAGTAGCGGTACTGCGCCTCGCTCGTCACGTAGGCGGTTTCCTTGCGGTCCTTGAAGGCCTGGTGGCGCTTGGCCTGCGCGGCGGCACCGCGCACATCCGGCCACACCCACGAGACGAACGCGATGCGCTTGCCGTCGGGGAACCACTTGAAGGCCTCCACGCCCGGCGCGAAATCGCTGACGCGGCGCGCCTCGCCGCCATCGGGCGCGATCACGTACAGCTGCGGCGTGTCGTCCTTCTTGCCCTGCTGCTCGCGCCGCGCGATGAACGCGATGCGCTCGCCGGTCGGCGACCAGGCCGGCTGGCCATCCTTCTCGCCGGCCTGCGTCAGCCGGCGCGGCCCGCCGCCGAAGGTCGACAGCAGCCACAGGGCCGACATGCCCTTGTTGTCCTCCATCGAGTAGCTGCCGACCGAACAGACCGCCTGCGCGCCGTCGGGCGACAGGCACAGTCCGCCGACGCGCTGCAGCGCCCACAGGTCATCGATGCTCAGGGTCTTGTGTCGGGCCATGATGGTGCGGGCCGCCTCGTGAGCGGCGTTCGTGGGGAAACGGGATTGACGGGGGATGGCGGGGAGAGGCCGGAGCCACTGCCCGCCAGGCGTCATCGGTTGTGCTTCTGCATGAACACGAGCTTCTCGAACAGCGACACATCCTGTTCGTTCTTCAGCAGCGCGCCCACCAGCGGCGGCAGGCTCACCTTCTCGTCCTTGCTCTGCAGCACCTCCAGCGGGATGTCCTCGGCCACCAGCAGCTTCAGCCAGTCGAGCAGCTCGCTGGTGCTCGGCTTCTTCTTCAGCCCGGGCAGGTTGCGCACCTCGTAGAAGTTGCGCAGCGCGGCGGCCAGCAGCTCTTTCTTCAGCGACGGGAAATGCACCTCGACGATGCGCTTCATCGTGTCGGCGTCCGGGAAGCGGATGTAGTGGAAGAAGCAGCGGCGCAGGAAAGCGTCGGGCAGCTCTTTCTCGTTGTTCGACGTGATGAACACCAGCGGCCGGTGCTTCGCCCGGATCAGCTCGCGCGTCTCGTAGACGTAGAACTCCATCCGGTCGATCTCGCGCAGCAGGTCGTTCGGGAACTCGATGTCGGCCTTGTCGATCTCGTCGATCAGCAGCACCACCGGCTGCTCGGCCGTGAAGGCCTGCCACAGCACGCCCTTCACGATGTAGTTGTGGATGTCGTGCACCCGCGCACCGCCATCCACGTCGGCCAACTGGCTGTCGCGCAGGCGACTCACCGCGTCGTATTCGTACAAACCCTGCTGCGCCTTCGTGGTGCTCTTGATGTGCCACTGCAGCAGCGGCATGCCCAGCGATTGCGCGACTTCCTCGGCCAGCAT
>NZ_JBFUFQ010000398.1:0-2869 GCF_056403355.1 Rhizobacter sp. P2_H3
GCGCCGTCGCGGTCGGCGCGCTGCGCAGCCGCGAAGACGTGAGCCGCACGCTCGACCGTGTCTGCGAATGGATCGAACGCAACGAACCCAGCAACCCGGCGCCGCTGCTGATCCGCCGCGCACAGCGGCTGATGGGCAAGAATTTCATGGACATCATCCGCGACCTCGCGTCCGACGGCCTCGGCCAGGTCGAACGCATCGCCGGCAGTCCCGACCAGTAAACCGAACCCGCCCCAGAGGAGTCCACCATGGCCACCAGCAGTCAGAAATTCATCGCCCGCAACCGCGCGCCGCGCGTCCAGATCGAATACGACGTGGAGCTCTACGGCGCCGAGAAGAAGGTGCAGCTGCCCTTCGTGATGGGCGTGCTGTCCGACCTGTCGGGCAAGCCGGCCGACCCGCTCGCGCCGGTGGCCGACCGCAAGTTCCTCGAGTTCGATGTCGACAACTTCGACAGCCGCATGAAGTCGATGAAGCCGCGCGTCGCGTTCCAGGTGCCCAACACGCTGACCGGCGAGGGCAACGTCAGCGTCGACCTCACCTTCAACAGCATGGACGACTTCTCGCCGGCTGCCGTGGCGCGCAACAACGACGCGCTGCGCAAGCTGCTCGAGGCGCGCCAGCAGCTGTCCAACCTGATCACCTACATGGACGGCAAGAGCGGCGCCGAGGAACTGCTGGCCAAGGTGATGGCCGACCCGGCACTGCTGAACAGCCTGGCCGGGGCCAAGAAGGCCGACGAGCCGAAGGCCGAGTAAGCGCGCAGCGACACAGGAGAAAGACATGGCAGAAGCACAGAACCAATCCTCCGCGCTGCAGGGCGTCGAATTCCAGGGCGGCGATTTCGCGAGCCTGCTGAACAAGGAATTCAAGCCGAAGAGCGAAGAGGCGAAATCCGCGGTCGAGACCGCGATCCTCACGCTCGCGCAGCAGGCGCTGTCGCAGACCAAGCTGATCGGCAACGATGTCGTCAACTCGATCGAGGCGATGATCGCCGAGCTCGACAAGAAGCTCAGCGAGCAGATCAACCTGATCATGCACCACCCCGATTTCCAGCAGCTGGAAAGCGCGTGGCGCGGGCTGCACCACCTCGTCAACAACACCGAGACCGACGAGCAGCTGAAGATCCGCGTGATGAACATCAGCAAGAACGAGCTCGGCAAGACGCTCAAGCGCTACAAGGGCACGGCCTGGGACCAGAGCCCGATCTTCAAGCGCGTCTATGAAGAAGAATTCGGCCAGTTCGGCGGCGAGCCGTTCGGCTGCCTGGTCGGCGACTACTACTTCGGCCAGACCCCGCCCGACGTCGAGCTGCTGGGCGAGATGGCCAAGGTGTCGGCCTCGGCCCACACCCCGTTCATCGCCGCCGCCGACCCGAGCCTGATGCAGATGGGCTCGTGGCAGGAGCTGGCGAACCCGCGCGACCTGAGCAAGATCTTCACGACGCCGGAGTACGCCGCATGGCGCTCGCTGCGCGAATCGGACGACGCCCGCTACATCGGCCTCGCGATGCCGCGCTTCCTGGCGCGCATCCCGTACGGCGCGAAAACCAACCCGGTCGAGGCGTTCAACTTCGAGGAAGACACCGGCAGCGCCGACCACACCAAGTACACCTGGGCGAACTCGGCGTACGCGATGGCGGTCAACATCAATCGTTCTTTCAAGCAATATGGCTGGTGCTCCCGCATCCGCGGCATCGAATCCGGCGGCGCGGTCGAGGGCCTGCCCACGCACACCTTCCCGACCGATGACGGCGGCGTCGACATGAAGTGCCCGACCGAGATCGCGATCAGCGACCGGCGCGAGGCCGAGCTCGCGCGCAACGGCTTCATGCCGCTGGTGCACCGCAAGAACTCCGACTTCGCGGCCTTCATCGGCGCGCAGTCGCTGCAGAAGCCGGCCGAGTACGACGACCCGGACGCCTCGGCCAACGCCAACCTGGCGGCACGCCTGCCGTACCTGTTCGCGACCTGCCGCTTCGCGCACTACCTGAAGTGCATCGTGCGCGACAAGGTGGGCTCGTTCAAGGAGCGCGACGAGGTGCAGCGCTGGCTGCAGGACTGGATCATGAACTACGTGGACGGGGATCCCGCCCACTCGTCGGAAGACACCAAGGCGCGCCGCCCGCTGGCGGCCGCCGAGGTGGTGGTGGAAGACGTCGAGGGCAACCCGGGCTACTACAGCTCGAAGTTCTTCCTGCGCCCCCACTACCAGCTGGAAGGTTTGACAGTGTCTCTGCGCCTGGTGTCGAAGCTGCCCTCGCAGAAGGTGGCCTGACCAGGAGCAGGAAAGCGTGGCCGGCGTGGAACCTCCCACGGCGCGCCACGCGCATCGCAGCCCGGGAGGTTCAGCTTGCCGGGAACGAAACAGAAACGCCGGGCGCACGACGGAATACCCAGACGTCGTGGCACCCCTCCCCGGCATCCCACAAGCGGGTCAACTTAGTTGAAGGAGAAGCATCATGGCTGTAGACATGTTCATCAAGATCGGTGACATCAAGGGCGAGTCGAAGGACAGCTCGCACAAGGACGAGATCGACGTCCTGGCATGGAACTGGGGCTGCGCCCAGACTGCCTCGTTCGGCAACGGCGCCGGCGGCGGTTCGGGCAAGGTCAGCATCCAGGACCTGTCGCTGACCAAGTACGTCGACGCGTCGTCGACCGCACTGGCGATGGCCAGCTTCAAGGGCACGCACATCAAGCAGGCCGTGCTGACCGTGCGCAAGGCCGGCGACAAGCCGCTCGAGTACATCAAGATCACGCTCGACAGCGTCATCGTGTCGTCGCTGTCCACCGGCGGCAGCGGTGGCGAAGACCGGCTGACGGAAAACATCAGCCTGAACTTCGCGAAGTTCAAGATGGAATACACC
>NZ_JBFUFQ010000399.1:0-2829 GCF_056403355.1 Rhizobacter sp. P2_H3
CGAGGGCCCCGGGGGAAGCGGCGGCGCGGGTGGCGGCAGCGGCGGTGCCGCGGGGATGCCCTCCGCCATCAGGCGTTGGCGATCGTGAGCCCCTCGTGTGCGATCACGATGGTCTCCACCGCCACCTCGTTGCCTTGCGCCTTCAGGTCGGTGCCGGTGATCTTGGTCGGCCAGGCGTTCGTCAGCGTCCACACCATCGTCGCAGCACCTGCTTCATCGAGCAGGCTGATCGTCACCGGCTTGCGCTTGATGACGTTCATCTTGATCTCGTTGAACCAGTCCCACAGCTTGTTGTCGGACTTGAAGACGCCCTTCTTCATCGTCACGTCGCTGTACTTCTTCATGCCGGGCATCTTGATCACCGAGAAGGCCGGGCTGTCACCGTGCCGGTACTCGATCGGCTGCGCCTCCACGTCGAGGCCGGAGACTTCCTGGAAGTGCATTTCCGCCGCATCCCACTTCACCGAGAAGCGGAACTTGGGAAGCGGCCACACCGTGGTCGATTGCGCTGATCCGTCGTCTGCCATGGTCTGCCTCCTGAAGGGTCAAATGATGATTCGTGAAGCTTGTCGAAGATCGCCACCAACGCGCGATCACGACTTCTGCATCTGCTGCTGGAAGGTGATCTCGATGAACTCGGCCGGGCGGCTGATCGCCACCAGCACCGTCACGCGCAGGATCCCCTCGAGGATGTCCTCGGGCGTCATCGTCTCGCCCAGCCCCACGTGCACGCTGAACGCGTCGTCCGGCACCGCGCCGGCCAGGCCGCCGCGCTTCCAGATGCCGGTCAGGAAGTTGGTGACCATGCTCTTGATCGTCACCCAGGTGTTCGACACGTTCGGCTCGAACACCATCGCCTTGGCCGCCAGGCGGCACGACTCCTCCAGCATGATCATCGTGCGCCGCACGTTGATGTAGCGCCAGTCCAGGCTGTTGCCGTCCAGCGTGCGCGCGCCCCACACCAGCACGCCCTCGCCGATGAACGAACGGATCGCGTTGATCGACTTGCCCTGCGTGGTGACGTTCAGGTCCTCCTGGTCCTCGTGCGAGATCGTCACCGCCGGCGACACCACCCCGTTCAGGCTCACGTTGGCCGGCGCCTTCCAGACGCCGCGCGTGTTGTCGACCATCGTGTAGATGCCCGCCATCGCCGGCGACGGCGGCATCAGGTTCAACCGGTTGCGCGCCTCGGCCATGATGGTGTTGAACAAGGTGCTCGACGCGCCCAGGCTCTTGTTCAGCAAGGCCTTGTGCGTCTCCACCGCCACCTTCAGCGCGGCCGGGTCGAGCAGCTTCTTCTTCTCGTCGTCACTCTTGTCCGAGGCGTTGATGTCGGTCGTGATCTCGGTCGTCCACTGGTCGTCGGTCTTGCTCACGTCCTGCACCGCCTTCCACTGCTGCGCGGTGCGCGCCGGCGTCYTCGGGTCGAGCTGCGCCGGCAGCGCCAGCTCGGCCATCAGCAGCTGGATCAGCACGTCGGGGTTGGCGACGCGGGTGTAGTCCAGGTCCTTGTCCTGCACCACCGTCGTGTTGACCCACGGGTAGTACGCCGTCGCGAAATCGAGGAAGTTCACGCCCAGCGCACCGCGGAAGCCCTCGATCGGGTCGACGCCGGTCGCGTTCTTGCGATCGAGGTGCCCACCCCACACGTCGAGGATCGCGACCCGGCTGCGCATGCGCCCGCCGCAGTGCTGCAGCATCGCCTGCTGCACCGAGATGCAGTCCTTGGCCGACAGCAGCACCGCATCGGGCACCACGACCATCGTCGGCTCCTGCTCCTTCACCAGCGGCTCGATGCCGGCCATCAGCTTGTCGGGCTCGATCAGCGGCGTCTTGTCGTACTCGCCGACCGACACCACGTAGCACGGGCCGCCGCCGTTCTGGAAGAAATGCAGCATCCCGTAATACAGCAGGAAGCGGCCGCCTTCCTTGCCGTCGGCCTGGGTCAGCAGGAACTCCTTGTCGCCGGCCTTGAAGGCGGCGACCTGGTTCGGATCGGTCTTCTCGGCGATGCCGAACTTCGGGTCCGGCCCGAAGCCGAAGTACTGGTGGTACTCCGCCATCGAACCGATGCGCCACGGTTTCATGTTCAGCGACTTGCCCGCGTTCTCGGCGCGCTGCGTGTAGCCGATGAAGGCCGGGACCGCGGTGGCCACCTCGACCACCGAGTTCGGAAAGGCATTCTTCTCGACGATATAGACGCCGGGGGTCTTCATAGCCATTGCGGCCTCCTCTGCGGTTAGAGCCTGTAAACACTAGCGATGCACATGGATCTCGGAGACCAGGCGGCTTTCGCCGCCGATCTGCTCACGGGCCAGGAACTGCGCTGCCGCCACCGGCAGACGCTTGACCAGCACCTTGTCGCCGCCGCGCTGGCGGCTGCGCAACTGGAATCGACGCTCGCTGCGCTGCGCGAGCGCGATCGGCGCCCGCGAACGGATGGCCACGAGCGGCGCGCCGTTGTCGAGACGGTCCGGCGCGGGTTCGTCGAACTCGACGCCGCTCGCCAGGTCGACGACCTGCAGCTGCGGCTCGGGCCACTCGCCGTGCAGGCAGTATTTCCACACCGTCGCCCGCGCCGCGAGCCGCACGGTGTAGTGCAGCGGTGCCGGCGGCAAGGCCGCCAGCGGCACGCGCAGCACCGCGAGCGGCGGCATCAGGCGGGCGCCGCTGCCCGACGCGTGCCCGAGCGACTGCGACACCAGCGGCCAGGTCAACGGGCGCACCTCGGCCTGCGAGACGGTCTCGCCGGCATGCAGGCGGGAGGAGGACGAAACATCGGACGATGCATCGCCGGCATCGAACCACAGCAATTCGCCGGGCCACTGC
>NZ_JBFUFQ010000400.1:0-2812 GCF_056403355.1 Rhizobacter sp. P2_H3
ACGTTAGACATCGTACAGTTTACATATGAAAATAGAGAAAACATCACTCGCGACGCTTTTTCCGGCCGCCAGCGGGTCGCACGCCCTGGATCCGACTCAACTGCGCTCGATGGCGCAAGAGGCCGAGGCCGCGTTGCTGCGCCAAGGGGAGTCAGAAAACACCTTGCGCAGCTACCGCTCGGCCCTGCGCTACTGGGCCGCCTGGTACGCGCTGCGGTACCGCCGCCCGATCAGCCTACCGGTCGATGAAGCGGCCGTCGTTCAATTCATCGTCGACCATGCCCAGCGCCTCGACACCGCCGGTGAGCTCGTCAGCGAGCTGCCGACGGCGATCGACCTGGCGCTGGTCGACGGTGGCTACAAGGGAAAGCTCGGCGCCCCGACGCTGAACACCCTCGTGCACCGCATCAGCGTGCTGTCCAAGGCGCACCAGGTGCAGGTGGTGGTCAACCCGTGCGCGCAGCCGCGGGTGCGCGAGCTGCTGTCCAAGGCGCGGCGCGCCTACGCGAAGCGCGGCGCCCTGCCCCGCAAGAAACCGGCGCTCACGCGCGAGCCGCTCGAGGCGCTGCTCGACACGTGCGACGCGTCGTTGGCGGGTTTGCGCGACCGCGCCCTCCTCCTCTTCGCGTTTTCCAGCGGCGGCCGCCGGCGCTCAGAAGTCGCGCTCGCCAGCATGGAGAACACGCGGCGCGTCGGCGACGCCTTCCTCTACACGCTGAGCCACTCCAAAACCAACCAGAGCGGCGTCGATCGTGCAGAGAATGACAAGCCCATCGTAGGGAGAGCTGCACTTGCGCTGCAGGCCTGGCTGGCTGCCGCCGAGATCGTCGCGGGCCCCCTCTTCCGCCGCGTGCGGCGCGGCGGCAAGCTCGGTGAGCCCCTGTCGGCCGCCGCCGTGCGCGACATCGTCAAGAAGCGCTGTGTGCTCGCCGGCATCGACGAAGGTTTTTCTGCCCATTCGCTGCGCTCAGGGTTCGTCACCGAGGCCGGTCGTCAGCAGATCCCGCTCGGCGAGACGATGGCGATGACGGGGCATCGGTCGACAGCCTCATTGGTGGGATATTTTCGACATGCCGTGATTGACAACGCAGGAAGTCGGCTTCTCGACTTGGAGAGGAATTCTGAGAGCGAGTGATGGGCGCGCTATCACAGTAAACGTCCCCCGAATCTCGCCCGCTGGGCTCGGCACGTCAACGAGCGTCTGAGCTGCCATGAAGCTCTGCTGTTCGCTTGGACACCCCAGCGCCACACTGCGTCCGCATCTTGGCGGCCCGCCGCCGCCCGCTTCGGGCTGAGGTTCGCATGCCTGGGCGAGCACCCGGCTGGGCGAAGCGGAGTTGTCTCCCAATTCCTCGCGGGCTCGAAGCCCAGAATGCTGCACGGTTGCGCCGTGAAGACCCGCTGCTTAGAAGTCTGGACGTCGATCAAGGGCTACGGCGCCCGCGCGAGTACTTTGTCTAACTCTTGAGGTAGGAGAACACACAGGGCGGACGCGGGTCATTGGGCATCGGTTAGACACGTTTAGAGCCAAGCCCAGGATGTGCATCGCGCTTGAAGAGCAGTCCCGCTGGCGATTGCATGGAGGCAGGAAGTCGAGCAACGTTGCTACGAAGCATCGGATTGCCTGCTGTTGCACCTGGACGGCGTGTGGCTCAAGACGTCGGCGCTGTCGTGTCGACTTGGCCGTCCTTCACCGGCAGCGTGGCGCCAGGGCGAAACGAGGTTCGCGCCACTCCGTCCTTGCCATTCAGGCGGTAACTCACGTCGTAGCCAACCAACTTCTTCGACTTCTCTTGCACCGTCTTGCAGCGCTGCTCGGCGGTCGAGATAACGTCACCTTGCTGCATGTTCTTCTGCACTTGGTTGCCGGCGTAGCCGCCTGCCGCAGCGCCAGCTACGGTGGCCACCTTCTTACCGGTGCCGCCGCCAATCTGGTGACCGAGCACGCCGCCGAGCACCGCGCCACCAACACTGCCGAGCAGGCGGTTCTCGTCCTTGACCGGCGCCTGGCGCTGCACCTGCACCGTCTCACACTGTTGGCGCGGCGTCGTCACGGTCTCCGTTACCTCTTTGACTGCCATCACCTCAGCGGCCTTGGGCTGCGACATTTTCTGATAACCCGTGACGGCACCCGCGCCCAGCATCACCATTGCGATGCCGCCGACCGCGATACCTTTGATCATTGATTTGTCCATGGGTTGCTCCTGTGGTAGCCCACCTCAATTGTCGTGCCCGGCTCGCCGCGTGCATGGCAGTAGAGGCCGGGATCTGGTGTAGGACTTCGCGACGCGTGTGTCGCTTCGGTGTCCGCTGCGGCTTCCATCTGGCGATCGTTGCATGACCGGTCAGGGTCGTTGTGCGCAGGTCGCCGCACCAGCCTGAGCGTCAGCACCACGCCTGAGCCCGGTCACTCTGCCCAACGCTGTCCTGCGCTGGCTCGCCACCGGTGGCTCACTGGCGTCAACGGATTTGCAATCCCTCGACCACGAGAAAAATCAACGACTTACGCATTCGCTATCGATATCGCCACCCTCCGGACTGCCGACATGGCAGAGCCGTTGCGAGGTAGCCACTGTCCRCAGGGATAGGTCTTACAAGGTCTGGACGCTTAACTCTGCTTGATTCGGCCAGACGTCGTGAGACCGATGCCTTGACTTGCTCCAGGATCTCTTGCAGTAGGGTAGCGATGGCGAGCTGCCAATCCTGCTGATCCTGAAAGACGGTCGGGTCCGTCGGCACACTTTGGATCGAGCCCAGGTCGAGAAGCCAGTATTGGCGGGGCCCGCAGCGATGCGGGCCCTTTGTCATTGGG
>NZ_JBFUFQ010000401.1:0-2800 GCF_056403355.1 Rhizobacter sp. P2_H3
ATCTCGCCACGCTCCAGGCCCGCCCGGCGCCCGCCGCCGCCAGCGCCGCCGCCGAGCCCGAACCCGACTTCGCCCGCCGCCTCCCGGTTGACGCCAGCACCGCCGACTGGGTGCGCGACATGCAGCGCGTCACCGGCCAGCTCGGCGTCGCCGTCGTCAGCCTGGTCGACACGCCCCGCGCCGCCACCGCCGAGCAGCTCGGCCGCCACGACCTGCAGCTGACGCTGCGCGGCCCGTACCCGCAGGTCAAGCTCGTGCTGAAGGAGCTGCTCGACCGCCACGCCAGCACCACCGTCGCTCGCCTGAACCTGCGTGTGCTGACGAGCCCGGTCGATGTCGAGGCCACGCTGTTGCTGACGCGCTGGAGCCGCCCGCTGTTGACCGCGGCGAGCGCACCGGCGCCCCGCGCCTCGGAGGCCAGCCGCTGATGCCGATGCGCAAGAGCCTCTGGTGGGCCCTGGGCGGCACGCTCGCCCTCACCGCCGCCTCGCTGTGGGCCACGCGGCAGGCGCCCACGCTGGTCGCGGCCGCGGTGCGCGGCAACGATGCGCCTGCGCCAGCCGACGAGCGCCCGCTGTTGCAGGCGGCACCCGGCCCCGCGCGCTGGGATCGCGCCACGCCCGCCGGGCCCTTGCCCGCACAGTGGCCGGCCCAGGCCCTCGAGCCCGCCAAGCGCGACATCTTCCAGCCGGTCCTGCCACCCGCACCACCTCCGCCACCCGCGCCGAAGCCGGTGCCCGTCGTCGCGCCGCCACCGCCGGCACCGATGGCCCCGCCGATGAACTACCGCTTCTTCGGCCGCATGCTCACGCCCGAAGGCGCCTCGATCGTCTACCTCGTGAAAGGCACCGGCGTGCCGATCGAGGTGGCCGTCGACCAGCGCCTGGACGACGGCTATGTCGTCGAATCCATCACCGACCAGGCCGTGCAGCTGGTCTACCCGCCCCTCGGGCAGCGCGCCACCATCGGCATCGCGCCGCCACCGCAGTGAACGCCAGCAGCAGCATGACCACCCTCGCCCGAACCCTCCGCGCACTGCCCTTCGCACTGGCCGCGCTGCTGCTCGCCGGTTGCGCCGAGCAGCGTTACCGCGACGAAGCCCAGCAGGCGCTGCGCGCCGGCAACTACGAACAGGCCCTCAGCCAGCTCGACGCCGGGCTGAAGGAGTACCCGAACAGCACCACGCTGCGCAGCGGCCAGGTGCAGGCCCGCACCGAGGCGCTGGCCCGGCTGATCGCCGAATCGGCCGCCGCGCGTGCCGCCGGCCGCTACGAGGTCGCCGAGCAGGCGCTGCGCCGCGCGAAGGCGCTGAACCCGACCAGCAGCCGCATCGACGACCTGCTCGCCGACGTGGCCACCGAGCAGCGCCAGCGCGCCGCGCTCACCGAGGCCGAGCGCCTGGCCGCCGCGCAGCAGAACGCCGCCGCGTTGCGCGTGGTGGAGCAGGCGCTGAAGGACAACCCGCGCAACTCCGACCTGCTCGCGTTCCAGCGCCGCATCGAGGTCGACGTGCGCCAGGCCGAGGCGCGCGCCAACCAGAAGGGGCTGGCCGAGACCCGCCCGATCTCGCTCGATTTCCGCGACGCCGGGCTGCGCACCGTGCTCGACGTGGTGTCGCGCAACAGCGGCATCAACTTCATCCTCGACAAGGACGTGCGCCCCGACGCCCGCGTCACCGTCTTCCTGCGTTCGGCCCGCGTCGAGGACGCGATCGACCTGATCGTCAGCACCAACCAGCTCGCGAAGAAGGTGATCGACAGCCAGACGCTGCTGATCTACCCGAACACGCCCGAGAAGCAGCGCGAGCACCAGGAGCAGGTCGTCAAGGTGTTCTACCTCGCGAGCGGCGACGCGAAGAGCGCGGCCGCCTTCCTGCGCTCGATGCTGCGCGTGCGCGAGCCCTATGTGGACGAGCGCACCAACATGCTCGCGCTGCGCGATTCGCCCGAGAACATCCAGCTCGCCGAGCGCCTGATGGCCCTGTACGACGCGCACGAGCCCGAGGTGATGCTCGACGTCGAGGTGATCGAGATCCGCAGCACCCGCCTCACCGAGCTGGGCGTCAAGTTCCCCGACACCTTCGCGCTGACGCCGCTGCCGCCGGCCGGCGCGACCGGGCTCACGCTCGGCAACGTGCGCAACCTGACGCGCGACAACATCGGCCTGACCGTCGGCGGCCTGCTCGTCAACCTGCGCCGCGAGGTCGGCGACTTCAACACGCTGGCCAACCCGCGCATCCGCGCGCGCAACAAGGAGAAGGCCAAGATCCTGATCGGCGACAAGGTGCCGGTGATCACCGCCACCATCGGCGGCAGCGGCAGCTTCGTCTCCGACAGCGTCAACTACATCGAGGTCGGGCTGAAGCTGGAGGTCGAGCCGACCATCTACGCCGACGACGACGTGGCGATCCGCGTCGCGCTCGAGGTCAGCTCGCTGGCCGGCCAGGTCAAGACAGCCTCGGGCACGCTCGCCTACCAGATCGGCACCCGCAATGCGTCGACGCTGCTGCGCCTGCGCGATGGCGAGACGCAGATCCTGGCCGGCCTGATCAGCAGCGAGGACCGCTCCAACGCGAGCCGCGTGCCGGGCCTGGGCGACCTGCCGGTGCTGGGGCGGGTGTTCTCCAGCCAGCTCGACGATTCGTCGCGCACCGAGCTGGTCCTCGCGATCACGCCGCGCATCGTGCGCAACCTGCGCCGCCCCGACGCGAACGAGACCGAGATGTGGGTCGGCACCGAGACCTCGCCGCGCCTGCGGCCGACGGGGGGCCGCGCGGCCGCTGCGGTGCCGGCGCCCGGAG
>NZ_JBFUFQ010000402.1:0-2769 GCF_056403355.1 Rhizobacter sp. P2_H3
CCGTCATAGTCGGCGGTAGATGGATACAAAGACTGCAATGATGCCGATTACGAAGAAGGCAACAACCAGGAGCGAAACAAGTCGGGCTATTGGGCGGGCTGTGCCGTTGCCTCTGGCAAGCGAGTTCAGCCGCTGATGAACTCGGTCTTGAACAGAAGGGTCGACCTTCTTCCAAACGGAGTAGATGAAGTACATGGAATTTCCGATCAGAGGCACTGAGTAGCAGAACTCCCTAATTAGCCGATCGTCTTCCTCTGGATTGCGCACGTTTGACAGCAGACCCTCAAGGCGTTTTCTGACATGCTCGACCTCGGGTGTAGGGGGCAGCTTCTCGATCCGAAGAAGTTCCTGCTCGATTGATTCGACCTCTCTGATCTTCTCCTTCAAATTGAATCGCCCCGGGTTTTGAGGAGGCTCCAACCCTTGAGAAGATGGAGCCATGAACAAGTCGAACAAGTTCTCACCTGAGGTCCGCGAGCGCGCGGTGCGCTTGGTGCAGGAACATCGTGGGGAGTACCCATCGCTGTGGCTGGCGGTGGAGTCGATCGCGCCGAAGATCGGCTGCGTGCCGCAGACGCTGCTGACGTGGGTCAAGCGCCAGGAGATCGATGCCGGCGTGCGCGAGGGCGTGACGACGTCCGAGGCGCAGCGGGTCAAGGAGCTCGAGCGCGAGGTCAAGGAACTGCGTCGGGCCAACGAGATCCTCAAGGTGGCCAGCGCGTTTTTCGCCCAGGCGGAGCTCGACCGCCGATTCAAGTCCTGAGGGACTTGATAGACAAGCACCGTGACACATTCGGGGTCGAGCCGATCTGCAAGGTTCTGCAGATTTCCCCGTCTGGATATCGACGGTATGCGGCACTTCGGCGCAACCCGCAGGAGCGCTGCGCACGCGCCCAACGTGACGACGTTCTGGCCCCTCGGATCGAGCGCGTCTGGCAGGCCAACATGCAGGTCTACGGGGCTGACAAGGTCTGGCGCCAGCTGGCGCGCGAAGGCACGGCAGCGGCGCGCTGCACAGTGGAGCGGCTGATGCGTCGGCTGGGACTGCGCGGCGTGATGCGAGGCAAGATCGTGCGAACGACGATCAGCGACAGCAAGGCGCCATGCCCGCTGGACAAGGTCAACCGCCAGTTCCGCGCGGAGCGGCCGAACCAGCTCTGGGTCTCGGACTTCACCTACGTGTCGACGTGGCAGGGCTGGCAGTACGTGGCCTTCGTCATTGACGTCTTCGCCAGGCGCATCGTCGGCTGGCGCGTCAGCAGTTCGATGCGAACGGACTTCGTCCTCGATGCCCTGGAGCAGGCGTTGTACGCGCGGCAACCCGAACGGGATCGCAGCCTGGTGATTCACTCCGACCGCGGGTCGCAGTACGTGTCTATCCGCTACAGCGAGCGCCTTGCAGAGGCCGGCGTTGAGCCGTCGGTGGGCAGCAAGGGCGACAGCTACGACAACGCCCTGGCCGAGACGATCAATGGCCTCTACAAAGCCGAATTGATCCATCGCCGTGCGCCTTGGAAGACCAAGGAGTCCTTGGAGCTGGCGACGCTTGAATGGGTGTCCTGGTTCAACCACCACCGCCTGCTGGAGCCCATCGGCTACATCCCACCCGCCGAGGCTGAGGCAAACTACTACCGGCAACTCGCCGAGCAGGCCGCCACGCCGGCCTGACTTAAACCAACCGGCCTCCACGGAACCCGGGGCGATTCAAATCGTCTAAATAGACGGCCCTGAGTCTCTTTAGCAAGAGTTGGTTTCCCTCGCGTTCAATAATCGCCTTGAGATTCTGCAGTTCCTGTTCGTACAAGGCCTTGGCCTCTTCAACTGTCTTCGCCTCTTGCTCTTTCTCGCGAATCAAGGAAGCGGCCAGGATGCGCTCCAATTGCTCTTGGCTGCGAACATTGGAGGCTTGACTGRCTAGAAAGCCTGCGACCGCACCCAAGATGCCCGTCACTAGGCTGAATAGGTTCGAGTCACTTCCCAACTTCAAGTACGCGATGTACATGCTGAAAATAGAAGCAAGCACGCCGAACCAATAGAGAACGATCTTGGAGCTTTTGCCGTGCAACATTGCCTTTCTCCCCAGAGTTCATGAAATTAAACTTTTGACATAAGCGGTGGCTAGTAGTAAACGAAGCTTGTCGGAAGGCGTCCGTTCAATGGAATGGTTGCCCCGCTCAGCAGTCAGATCGGGCGCAAGGCTCGAACTCACGGAGCATTCCGTCCGCTGCGCTACGCAGGGATTGGCCGAGATCATGCGTGCTGAAACTCGCAAGCTACGGACCGCCGACAACCAAACAATCAATCATGAGTCCGCGCGAGCGTTTATGCGCCTAGGCCTCGCTTGGTCGGGCGAGCCTCTCTCTCAAAACCACGTAAAGATAGTATGGCGCGCAGCCGTGCGGGCCACCGCCACCAAGATTCAAGTTATCGCACTCGGCATCATCCCTGAACCATATGGTGAGCTCCGTCTCCAGGGTACTAACGACCGCATGCGAGGATGTCTTGTACAGCACGACCATCTCTTTGTAGTGAGGGTCCATGTGCCTGTACAGCGCTGCGCGGGCTTCCGGATTGCAGGATATGCCCACTTTGAAGCCAAGTACACGATCGATCCGGCCATAGGCAGCGACTCGCCGGCACAGGTCGAGCGAACTCGGCCGTCCAGTCTCAAGCTCGTATCGAATTTGCATTGGGAAGACCTCTGTTCGGTACTTGCGCGCGAAGGTCGAGCATCCGTTCCACGTGGTCAAGAACCTGTTCCAACACTGA
>NZ_JBFUFQ010000403.1:0-2733 GCF_056403355.1 Rhizobacter sp. P2_H3
GAGCTATCCCATGTATCAGCACATCAAGGTGCCCGAGGGCGGGCAGAAGATCACCGTCAACGCCGACTTCTCGCTCAAGGTCCCCGACCAGCCCATCATCCCGTACATCGAGGGTGACGGCACCGGCTACGACATCACCCCGGTGATGATCAAGGTGGTCGACGCCGCGGTGGCGAAGGCCTACAAGGGCACGAAGAAGATCCACTGGATGGAGATCTTCGCCGGCGAGAAATCGACCAAGGTCTACGGCCCCGATGTGTGGCTGCCCGAGGAAACCCTGCAGGTCCTGCGCGAGTACGTGGTGTCGATCAAGGGGCCGCTCACGACGCCGRTCGGCGGCGGCATCCGCTCGCTGAACGTCGCGCTGCGCCAGGAACTCGACCTGTACGTCTGCCTGCGTCCGATCCAGTACTTCAAGGGCGTGCCGTCGCCGGTGAAGGAGCCCGAGAAGACCAACATGGTGATCTTCCGCGAGAACTCGGAAGACATCTATGCCGGCATCGAGTTCGAGGCCGAGAGCGACAAGGCCAAGAAGCTGATCAAGTTCCTGCAGGACGAATTCGGTGTCAAGAAGATCCGCTTCCCGAACACCTCGGGCATCGGCATCAAGCCGGTGTCGCGCGAGGGCACCGAGCGCCTGGTGCGCAAGGCGATCCAGTACGCGATCGACAACGACAAGCCCAGCGTGACCATCGTGCACAAGGGCAACATCATGAAGTTCACCGAAGGCGGCTTCCGCGACTGGGCCTATGGCCTGGCGCAGAAGGAATTCGGCGCCGAACTGATCGACGGCGGCCCGTGGTGCAAGTTCAAGAACCCGAACACCGGCAAGGACATCACGATCAAGGATTCGATCGCTGACGCCTTCCTGCAGCAGATCCTGCTGCGCCCGGCCGAGTACTCGGTGATCGCGACGCTGAACCTGAACGGCGACTACGTCTCCGACGCGCTGGCGGCCCAGGTCGGCGGCATCGGCATCGCCCCGGGTGCGAACCTGAGCGACTCGGTCGCGATGTTCGAGGCCACGCACGGCACGGCACCGAAGTACGCCGGCAAGGACTACGTGAACCCGGGTTCCGAGATCCTGTCGGCCGAGATGATGCTGCGCCACATGGGCTGGACCGAAGCGGCCGACCTGATCATCAGCTCGATGGAAAAGTCGATCCTGTCGAAGAAGGTCACGTACGACTTCGCGCGCCTGATGGACGGCGCGACGCAGGTGTCGTGCTCGGGCTTCGGCCAGGTGATGATCGACCACATGTGATCCCACGCCGGCGGCTTCGAAGCCGCCGGGCGAATCACTGCAAACCCCTTGTTCCGGCCCGGAACAAGGGGTTTTTTCATGGGCGATCGGTGGCAAGAACGATCGGTGGCAAAAACGAAGTGGCCCGACGCCATCTCGTTCGGGAAGCCGATGAAAGCTTTCCGCACGAGACCCAGCGCCGGGCCGTGCCGGTAGTCTTCTAGGTGGCTGCACACCGCTTGCGCGGTGTGAATTCTCGGCCTAGGCCTCGGCGGCCGAGGACTCCGCCACGCCGACAGGATTGCGGCGATGCGGGATCGTTTCGGGTACGTCGAGCGCAGAGATGTTCTGCGCGAGCTGGCCTTTGGGGCCTTGCACCACTTCGTAGCTCACGCGGCCGCCCTGTTTGAGCGTGCGAAAGCCTTCACTCTGGATGGCCGAAAAATGTGCGAACACATCCTCGCCACCCCCTTCCGGTTCAATGAAGCCGAATCCCTTCGCATCATTGAACCACTTCACGGTTCCGAACAACTTCTGGGCCATATTGGTCTCCTATCCCYGGGAGCGAAGAATTTTGTGCGCCGCCTTGGTGACTGTCAAGGCGCGGCAAACCAGGGTTCAGGGCCATGCAACCAAATGCATTCCCTTGCGGGTGCCGTCGTAGAACAATGGGCACGTTGTGATGCATTTCCGGGCCTTGCAGTTCGCCCGGGTGTCGCAATATCCGTTCGGGTGAGCACAGCAAAATCAACTCTATAGAATGGTTCCATGCCCGAGGAAAAACCGATACCGCCCGAGCCGTTGAAGCGGCCGACACCCGATGACGGGCAGGGGGCGGTCGTGGCCGAAAGGCAGGCCGCGAAGACAGAGCCGCCGCGCATGTACCAGGTGGTACTGCTCAACGACGACTACACACCGATGGAGTTTGTCGTGATGGTGCTTCAGGAGTATTTCCAGCGCGACCTCGAAACCGCGACGCAGATCATGCTCAAGGTTCACAAAGAGGGCCGCGGAGTCTGCGGCGTCTATACCAAGGACGTCGCTGCAACCAAGGTCGAATTGGTGCTGGCCGCTGCCCGTCGGGGCGGCCACCCGTTGCAATGCATTATGGAGGCAGCATGATCGCGCAAGAGCTTGAAGTCAGCCTGCACATGGCGTTCGTCGAGGCGCGCCAGCAGCGCCACGAATTCATCACCGTCGAGCACCTGCTGATGGCGCTGCTCGACAACCCGTCGGCCGCGGAGGTGCTGCGCGCCTGCTCGGCCAACATCGACGACCTGCGCAAGAGCCTTGCGCAGTTCATCAAGGAAAACACCCCCACGGTGGGCGGTGCCGAAGAGGTCGACACGCAGCCGACGCTGGGTTTCCAGCGCGTGATCCAGCGCGCGATCATGCACGTGCAGTCCACCGGCAGCGGCAAGAAGGAAGTGACCGGCGCCAACGTGCTGGTCGCGATCTTCGGCGAGAAGGACTCGCACGCCGTCTACTAC
>NZ_JBFUFQ010000404.1:0-2700 GCF_056403355.1 Rhizobacter sp. P2_H3
AGCGTACGCAGCCGACGCGCTCAGCCAATCGTCCAGCGGCGCGTGTGGCTGTAGGAGGGCGCCTGGGGTTTGTTGACCCTACAGCGTGTTCAGGAACGCCAGCACCGCCGCCCGGTCGTCCCTCGACAAGACCTCGAAACGCTGGCGGCTGTTGTCCGCCTCGCCGCCGTGCCAGCCGATCGCCTCCATCAGCGTGCGCGCCCGGCCGTCGTGCAGGTAGCGCACGTTCTGCGCGCTGCCTTGCACCCAGGGCAGCGAGCCGATGCCCCACAGCGGCGCGGTGCGCCACATCGACGGCTGCGCCTTGCCCTCGGCCACCGTGTCCGCCAGGCCCGTTCCCATGTCGTGCAGCAGCAGGTTGGTGTACGGGTGGATGGTCTGGTCGCGCAGCTCGGCGAACGGGTGGGTCGTGCCGGTCTTCAGCGTCGCCACGTGGCAGGCGGTRCAGTTGACCTGTGCGAACAGCTGCGCGCCGCGTGTCACCTGCGCCGGGTTCACCTCGTGCTCCGGCGAGACCCGCACGCCGGCCGGGAACGCGCTGCGCAGGCTGCGCTGCGCCGGCACCGCGAGCAGCTCCAGGTACTGCACGACGCGCTGCAGCTCCTGCTCGTTGACACCGGTGCCCTGCGGGTTGCTGCGGCAATCGGCCGCGGCCCGCTGGCAGCTGCGCGACGGGTACACCGGCGACACCACGCCCATGTCGTTGACCAGCGCCTCGGCGGCCTGGTGGCGCACGCTCGCCTTCGCGGCCTTCCAGCCGAAGCGGCCGAGGCGCGTCTGGCCCGTCTCCGGATCGGTCACCAGGTTGGCGACGCCGCGGATGCCGTCGCCGTTCGCATCGGCCGGGTCGGCCAGCGCGAGCACCGTGCTCTCGGGCAAAGCCTCGAGCAAACCGACGCCGATCACCTGCGGTGCCTGGCGCGCCGAGTACTGCGCCGGCACCGGGCCCTTGAACGCGTAGACCGGCTTCTGCAGCTCGACCTTCTCGCCGTCGGCCAGCGTGCGCACCGTCGTCGTGTAGGCCTGCACGCTGACGCCGTAGTCGGCCGCGCCGGCGGCGGCGGCCTTCTGCAGCACATTGAGGCCGTAGGTCGCATCGGGCACGCGCCTGCCATCGGCACCGGCCGTGCCGGTCAGCACCGTACCGGCGAACGCCGTGCCGGCCGCCGGTGCCGCCGTGCGGCCATTCAGCGCATGGCATGCGATGCAGCTCACCTGGTTGTAGCGCGGGCCGAGCTGCCCGGCATGCGCGCTGAACACCGGGTTGCTCTCCGGATGCTCCGAATGCCGGCCGTCGATGAACGAGGTGTGGAACAGCCGCCGCCCCTCGACAAAGCGCTTCGTGTTCTGGATGCCGATGTTGTTGGCCATCTGCTGGAACACGCGCATCGGCTCTTCGGAGTAGTTGTACGACAGGCTGGTCTGCCCGCCGGACAGCGTCTCGGGCGGCAGGGCCGCGGAGTCCAGGTTCGGCGCGATGCCGTACCAGGGCCGCAGCCCGACGCCGGCCACGTACAGCTGCTCGAACGAGTAGTAGCGTGCGCCGCCGCCATCGATCACCGCGCTGCCGTCGGCGTTGTACTTGAGCCGCGGCGCGGGCGCGAGCTCGACCGGATCGCCCACCTTCAGCCGGCTGTGCGGATCGGTGCGCCAGTTGGTGTCGACTGAGAACTGGCAGTCGGCATCCGGCTGCCCGGCGATGCAGATCGGCAGCGGGTAATTGTCGGCATTCAGGAATTTCGGGTTGCCGAAGCCGTAGTTGAGCGCCCAGCCGTAGTCGCGCACGTTCGGATCGCCGGCGTTGCGGAACAGGCTGAAGGTGGTGCCGTCGAAGGTGCCGTCGTTGACGCGCAGCGTGAAGGTGATCTTCGAGCGGCCGGCGGGCACCTCGTCGCGGATCACCAGGCCGAAGGTTCGGTTCTGGAAGTAGAACGACGGGAAGGTCAGGTAGCGGCCCGGGCCCTGGTCGGGCGCGTCCCAGGCCTCGCCACGTTCGCGCGCATGGCGTTCGGTCGGGCGCATGCCCATGTAGGTGACCAGCGTGCCGTCGGCCTCGACGGTCTGGATCGGTTCGGTGATCGGCGTGCCCTGCGGGAACAGCGGCACCACGGCGACCGGGTCGGGCGGGTTGGTGTTGCCGCCGACCAGCCTGAACTGCTGTGCGCCGGCGCCGTTGCAGCCGTACTGGCGCAGGCTCGCGGCATCGG
This sequence comes from Rhizobacter sp. P2_H3, assembly GCF_056403355.1. Classification (NCBI taxonomy): domain Bacteria; kingdom Pseudomonadati; phylum Pseudomonadota; class Betaproteobacteria; order Burkholderiales; family Sphaerotilaceae; genus Rhizobacter; species Rhizobacter sp. P2_H3. The sequence continues at coordinate 2,208 of NZ_JBFUFQ010000404.1, forward strand.
CCGCCTGCACGCACTTGCCGCTGTTGACGTTGACGAGCGTGACCACGCCGGCCGCCGGTTCGCCGAGCGTGAAGCGCTGCGCGTTGGTGCCGTTGTCGGTCCACTGCTGCAGCGGCGCGCCGTCGCTGGCGGAGGCGTTCTGCACGTCGATGGCGAGGCCGCTCGCCGCGACCGTCAGCTTGTAGACGCCGGCGGAGGCGAGTGTCACGTCGAACTGCTGCGTGGTGGTGCTGCTGCAGGTCTGCAGCTGCAGCGCCGTGCCACTCGCGTTGCTGCCGCCGTTGACGCCGATGCACTGGCCGGTGGCGACGCTTTGCAACGCGTAGCGGCCGGCGGTGACGGCCATCGCCTGTTCCTTGGCCGTGTCGGATGAAGGGGCTGCGGTGTCGTTGCCGCCGCAGCCGGCGAGCAGCAGGGCCGACAGCCCGATGCTCGAAGCCAAGGCGCGGCCCGACCCGCGTGATGGGACCTGTTTCATGTCTGTCTCCTCGTT
>NZ_JBFUFQ010000405.1:0-2699 GCF_056403355.1 Rhizobacter sp. P2_H3
TGCCCACCCCACCCGCGCGCCTGCTCTACCTCGACTGGCTGCGCATCGCCGCCTTCGGGCTGCTGGTCCCGTACCACGTGGGCATGTACTACGTGAGCTGGGACTGGCACATCAAGAGCCCGCAGTGGCACACCGCGCTGGAGCCGTGGATGATGCTCAGCTCGCCCTGGCGCATGGACCTGCTGTTCATCGTCTCCGGCGCCGCCAGCGCGCTGATGCTGGGCGCCGGCCGCGCCCCCTCGTTCGCCTGGCTGCGCCAGCGCAGCGCCCGCCTGCTGCTGCCACTGCTGCTCGGCATGCTGGTGATCGTGCCGCCGCAGTCCTGGCTGGAGGTGCAGCGCCGTTACGGCTACGCCGGCAGCTACCTCGACTTCATCCCGCTCTACCTGCGCGGCGGCAGCGGCTTCTGCGATGCGGTGCACGGCTGCCTGGTGCTGCCGACCTGGAACCACCTGTGGTACCTGCCCTACCTGTTCGCCTACACGCTGCTGCTGTGGGGCGCGCTGCGCTGGCGCCCCGGCTTGCTGCCAGGCGTCGCGCAACTCGGTGCCCGCGCACTGGCCGGCCCGCGCCTGCTGTGGCTGCCGCTCGCGCTGCTGTTCGGGTGGCGCCTGCTGATGGCGCGCCGCTTCCCGGCCACGCATGCGCTGCTCGACGACTGGTTCATGCACGGCCAGTACCTGGCGATGTTCGCGTTCGGCGCCGCACTGGCGCAAGCCGCCAGCCTGGCGCAGGACGCGCAGCGCTGGCGCTGGTGGGCCCTGCTGTCGGCCGCGGCAGGCTGGCTCGCGCTGCAAGGGTTGCTGATGTCGGGGGCCGGCTGGCCGTGGCTGCGCGCGCTCGCGTTCTGCGTGCTGCAGTGGGGCGCACTGGTCGCCGCCATCGGCTTCGCCCACCGGCACTGGAACGCCGACCACCCGCTGCGCAAGACCCTCGCCGAGGCGGTGTTCCCGCTCTACCTGCTGCACCAGACGCTGATCATCCTGCTGGTGCACGCGCTGCTGCCATGGGCGTTGCCGTTCGAGGCGGAAGCGCCGCTGCTGGTCGGCGGCACCTTCATGCTCGGCTGGATCGGCTACCGCCTCGCACTGCGCAGCGGGCCGCTGCGCATCCTGTTCGGGCTCAAGCCGGCAGCAGCAGCTCGCGACGCTCGCCGAACTGTCGCCACCCGCCGCGCGTGAAGGCGCGGGCCATGCCGGTGTTCGAGCGGTCGGTGTCCGCGACCAGGCGCGGCAGGCCGGCATCGCGCAGCAGGGCCGTCGCGGCAGCCAGCAGCACATCGACATGGCCGCGCCCGCGGTGGGCCGGCAGCACGCCGATGTAGCCGATGCTGCCGAAGTCGGCACCCGCCACCGGCAGCACCAGGCCCACGGCCGTGCCCTGCGCATCGAGGGCGATCTGCCACCAGCCCGGGTCCACGCGCATGCTGCGCAGGTCGGCGATCAGTTCGGCCGCATGGGCTTGCGCGCCATGCGCCGCGACGGTCTCGATGTCGATCTGGTCGCGCGAGGCCGCCGCCACCGCGGCCACCATCTGCCGCAGCAGGGTCTCGTCATCCGGGGTCGCCGCACGCAGGTGCAGATCACCCGTGTCGACCGCGGCGCCCGGCGCCAGCGCCGCCTCGAAGCGCAGCGTGTCGCGCTGGGTCCTGAAACCCAGGCCGGCCAGCAAGGCCAGGCGCGCGTCGCCGTGCGTCTGCCATTGCGGCGTGCGCGGCGGGTGGTCGTGGCAGTGGCCCACGGTCGTCAGGCCCGCGTCGGCCATCGCCCGGCGCGCGCCATCCAGCAGCGCCCGCCCGATGGCGTCGGCCTCGCCTTCCCAGGGCAGGTTCAGCAGCACGATGTCGAGCGGCCGGCCGACCCGCGGCAGKGCCCAGAACGCGATACGCCCGCAGGGCCGGCCGTCGCGCCAGGCGACGAAGCACCACTCAGGCCGCGACGACCCCGAGGCGAACAGCCCTTCGAGGTAACGCGCGGTGTCGTCGACGTGTTCAGGCGCGGTCTCCACCGCCGCGAACTGCCGCACGCTGTCCGCCTGCCGGATTTCGAATGTCATGCAGCGCCCTTCTCGAAGCCTTCCAGCACGTTGACCGCGTTGACGCCGACCTCGGCGACCGCGTAGCCGCCCTCGAACACGAACACCGTCGGCAGTTGCAGCGCGGCGATGTCGCTGCCCACCTGCAGGTAGTCGGCGCTGCGCAGCGCGAAGCTGGAGATCGGGTCGCCCTCGAAGGTGTCGACGCCGAGCGACACCACCAGCGCCTGCGCGCCGAAGCGGCCGATCGCCTCGGTGCCCGCACCCAGCGCCGCGCGCCAGCGCGCGAAGTCGGTGCCGCGCGGCAGCGGCAGGTTCAGGTTGAAGCCCACGCCGGCCCCGGCGCCGCGCTCGTCCGCATGCCCCAGGTAGAACGGGTACTCGGTGCGCGGATCGCCATGCAGCGACACCGTCAGCACGTCGGCCCGCTCGTAGAAGATGCTCTGCGTGCCGTTGCCGTGGTGGTAGTCGACGTCGAGCACCGCGACACGCTCGAAGCCGCCATCGCGCAGCGTCTGCGCGGCCAGCGCCGCATTGTTCAGGAAGCAGTAGCCGCCGAAGAAATCGGCGCCGGCGTGGTGGCCGGGCGGGCGCGTCAGCGCGAACGCGCCACGCTGCGCCCCGCTCGCCACCGCCCGCGCCGCATCCACGGCGCACGCGGCACC
>NZ_JBFUFQ010000406.1:0-2665 GCF_056403355.1 Rhizobacter sp. P2_H3
GCGCCGGCCCCGGCTCCCGCTCCCGCCCCGGCCCCCGCACCTGCGCCGGCCCCGGCACCGGCGGCCCGCGCCTACATCGGCTACTCCGGCACCTGGAACACCAGCATCTACGACCTGGTGCCGGCCAACATCCCGAACTACTTCACGCATGTGAACCTGGCCTTCGCGAAGCCGAACACGCCGTACGTGAAGGGCAGCTACGCGTTCGACCAGTCGATCGCCGGCTTCGAGTTCGCCGAAGGCGCGTCCGGCAACAACGGCCAGCGCTTCTTCAGCGCGCAGCAGGCGCAGGACCTGCGCAACAACATCGCGGCGCTGAAGGCACGCGGCACGCAGGTGTGGCTGTCGTTCGGCGGCTGGGCCTACAGCCAGGGCAGCGAATGGGCGAACTACAACGCCCGGGGGGTCGTCGACCTGGCGCTGGACCTCGGCGCGTCGGGCGTCGACCTCGACTGGGAGGTGAACGGCGCGTCGTGCAACAAGCTCGACGCCGCCAACTTCAGCTGCAACACCGATGCGCAGATCGTCGGCATCATCGACGCGACCTACGCCGAGATCCAGTCGCGCGGCGCGAAGCTCGGCATCTCGGTGGCCGGCTGGTCGACCGGCGCCTACTACGTGAAGGGCTCGCCGTTCGAGGAGGGCAAGGTGCAGTGGGGCTCGCCGTTCGGCGGCGTGATGTACACCGCCGTCAAGACGCGCGGCAGCAAGCTGAGCCACGTCAACCTGATGTCGTACGACGGCGGCGACTACTACGACCCGCGTGAAGGCTACGAGTCGTACCGCGCGATCTACAGCGGCCCGATCCACATGGGCATGGAGATCGCACCGGAAGGCGCGGGCGGCGCGGTGCTGAAGATCCCGGCGAACGGCGTGCAGTACGACGCCGAGATGCTGAACGGCAGCAACAACATGGCGACGCCGTACTACAACGTCGAGACGCTGGTGAACTACGTGAAGAACAAGGGCCGCTCGAACGACGGCTTCATGATCTGGCAGATCTGGAAGCAGCGCGTGCACATGCCGGCACCGGCCGGCGCGGCCACCGAGAACTCGGCCGGCCAGTACGTGTGCCGCAACCTGCCGCTGAAGGGGGACTGCAACCAGACGATCCCGAGCCTGCCGAAGCTGTGAAGCTTCCGCAGGGACGGTGACTCAGGGGGCCGTCAGGTTGCCGCCAGGGCGACCGCGTCGGCCCCCGCCGGCGTGCGCATCGGCGCCGCCGGGTCGGTCACCGCACGCCACACCGCCTCGGCGACATCCTGCGCGTGCGTGACCGGCGAGCTGGTGTCGCGCACCGCGGCGAACACGCGTGCCGTGAAGTCCGCATAGGCCTCGTGCGCGCTGCCGGCCATGCGCTGGCGGGCGTTGTCGCCGAAGCTCGTGCCGGGTGCACGCCCCGGGAGCACCAGCCGCACCCGCACGTTGAACGGCGCCAGCTCCAGCGCAAGCGATTCGGTGAACGCGTTCACGGCCGCCTTGCTTGCGGTGTAGACCGACAGCAGCGGCAGCGGCTTCAGCGTGACGCTCGACGTGACGTTGACGACGACGCCGGCGCGCCGCTCGCGAAACTGCGGCAGCACGGCCTGTGTCATCGCGATGGTGCCGAGCGTGTTGGTCTCGAAGATCGCGCGGGCGCCGTCGGGCGTGATGCCTTCGAGCGGCGCCAGCAGGCCGACACCCGCGTTGTTGACGAGCGCATCGACCGGCCCGGCCGCCCCGACGCAGCGGCGGATGCTCTCGGCATCGGTCACGTCGAGCGGCAGCACGCGCAGCCGGTCGGAGGGCGGCAGCAGGTCCTCGCGCGGCGTGCGCATCGTCGCGATGACGCGCCAGCCCTGGTCGAGGAAGTAGCGTGCCGTCTCCAGGCCGAAGCCGGACGAGCAGCCGGTGATCAGGACGGTGGGAACGCTGGATTGGCTGGACATCGGGAACTCCATCTGATTGACGATGCCCGCACGATACGGAGCCGGGACCGGACTGACTACACTCGGGAGTCCGTTGATTTGTCGAGAGAGTCCGGCATGGTCGATCCGTTGGCAGAAGTCGTGTCGATGCTGCAACCCGGGGCACCGTTCTCGAAGCTGGTCGTCGCATCGGCGCCGTGGGCAGTGCGCCGCGCCGAGATGGGCCGGCCGTTCTACTTCGTCGTGCTCGAAGGCGGCTGCCGCCTGACGATGGACGGCCCGGGTGGCGACGAGACGATCACGCTGCAGGAAGGCGACTTCGCGCTGATTCCCGCCGCGCGCGGCTTCGCGACCTCCAGCCTCGACCGGCAGCCACCGCGTGCGGATGAAGCCGTCACCACGCCGATCGCGCCGATGCCCGGCGGGGCGCGCGTCGGCGACCCGAACGGCGCGGTGGATGTGCGCATGCTGGTCGGCAACTGCGTGTTCGGCTCGCCGGACGCGGCGCTGCTGGTGCCGCTGCTGCCGCAGTGGCTGCATGTGCGCGGCGAGCGCCGGCTGTCGACGTTGGTGCAACTGGTCGGCGATGAATCCCGCGCCGAGCGGCCGGCGCGCGAGGTCGTGATGGCCCGCCTGCTCGAGGTGCTGCTGATCGAGGCGCTGCGGGTGCCGGCCGGCAGGTCGGCCGGCACCTCGGCCTCACCGGGCCTGGTGCGCGCGCTGGCCGACCCGAAGCTCGCGCCGGCGCTGCGGCGCAT
>NZ_JBFUFQ010000407.1:0-2636 GCF_056403355.1 Rhizobacter sp. P2_H3
GCGCTGCGCCGCCGGAGCGCCCGAGGCGACGCGCGGCAGCGTCGGGCGCACCGCCGGCTCGCCCTGCGGCGCGATCACGCTGGCCAGCGGCGAGGCCGAGGTGTCGGGTTGGTCGGAGATATCGGGCAGCGCGTTGGCCGGTGTCACGACGGTGGCCGACGGCGGGTCGGCGAACACCACGTAGTTGCGCGACAGCCGTGTCGGACAGCCGACGTTCAGCGCGATGCCGACCACCGGTTCCTCGACCGGCACGGTGGTGGTGATGCGCAGCCGGCGTTCATTGCTGCCGGGCTGGCCCTCGATGCGCACGCGCACCGACAGCGAAGACAGCGCGTGATCGCCGATCGACACGTCGGCCTTGACGCACGAGGCCTCGATGCGCTCGTCGGGCTCGAGCCGCAGCATCACGGCGAAGTTGAGCGGGTGGCCGAGGGTGGTGGCACCCAGCGTGTTGCCGAACCCCATCGCAGTCGCTTGTCCCGTGGGCAGGAGGCCCAAAGCGAGGCTGACTGCGAGCAAGTTCGGGAATCTCTGCATTCGAATGAGCAGTTGATTGATTTTTTGACTCTAGCATGAACCTTCCTGCGGCGATCTCCGCAATAACGGGCATGATCGCGCGCCATGCGCTTGGCGCTGTCTGACGAATGGTGTGGCCATGCCCTCTGAATTGCGTGCCGAACGACGCGACGGCACCCTGGTGCTGACGATCAGCGACCCCGCTTCCCGCAACACGCTGTCCGAGCAGGTCTTCACCGCCGGCATCGAATCGCTGGGCGTGGCCGAGTCCGACCCCGACGTGCACTGCGTCGTGCTGCGCGGCGACGGCGAGCATTTCTGCGCCGGCGGCAACCTGCAACGGCTGCTCGCCAGCCGCGAGGCCCCGCGCGAGGTGCAGGCAGGGATGCTGGAGCGCTTCCACGAGTTCGTCGAGGTGCTGCGCGTGTTCCCGAAACCGGTGATCGCGGCGGTCGAGGGCGCGGCGGCGGGGGGCGGCTTCTCGCTGGCGCTGGCCTGCGACCTGATCGTCGCGGCCGAGAACGCGCGCTTCGTGATGTCGTACGGCCGCATCGGGCTGTCGCCGGACGGAGGCTCGAGCTGGCAGCTGATGCAGCGCCTGCCGCGGGCCGTGGTGCTGCAGATGCTGTGGCTGGCCGAGCCGATGGGCGCGGCGCAGCTGCAGGCACTGGGCCTTGTCAATTGGGTGACAGACAGCGGGCAGGCGCTGAACCAAGCTCTGGCGGTGGCCGAGCGGCTGTCCCGGCTGGCGCCGAACGCGGTGTCCAGCGTGAAGGAGCTGGTCAATGCGTGGCCCGGGCACAGCCTCTCGCAGCAGATGGCAACGGAGCGGGATCACTTCCTTGAGAACTTCTTTCATCGCAACGGCGGCGAAGGCCTGCAGGCCTTCCTGGACAAGCGCGAGCCGCGCTTCGAATAGCGCGGGGGCGGCATGAGCCGCGCGACACCGAAGCGCAGGCGCATCTATCTGATGCGGCATGGGTCGGTCGACTACTTCCGTGAGGATGGCAGCGCCGTGCCACCCGATACCGTGCCGCTGAACGCCGTCGGCCGCGACCAGGCCGATGCAGCCGGTCGGCTGTTCGCGCAATGCGGCGTGCGCTTCGACAGCGTGCTGGTCAGTGGATTGCCACGCACCGTCGAGACGGCTGCGCGCGTGCTGGCCGCCGGTGCGCAGCCCGAGCTGCAGGTGTTGCACGAATCAGCGCTCGAGGAGATCCGCCCCGGCCGGCTGGCCGACATCCCGAAGCACGAGATCGAAGCCGCCTTCCTCGGCGCCTTCCGCACCGGCCCGAACGTGCAATCGCAGCGCTTCCTCGGCGGCGAATCGGTCGGCGAACTGCTCGACCGCGTACTGCCGGCCTTCGATGCGCTGCTCGCGCGCGCCGACTGGCAGTGCCTGCTGATGGTGATGCACGGTGGCGTGAACCGCGCGCTGCTGTCGCGCGTGCTGGCCGGCGAACGGGCCTTCTTCGGCCGGCTCGAACAGGCGCCGGCCTGCATCAACGTGATCGACGTCGGCACGAACGACCAGATCGTGCGCGCGGTGAACCTCGCGCCCACGCAGTGGCTGCACGAGCGCGAGACGATGACGACGATGGAAAAGCTGCTGGCGCAGTTCCTGCGGCAGACCTGACGACCAAACGGAAGTGCCCCCCTTGCGACACCTCTTCAACGCTGATCCCTTGCCGACAGTGTGGCTGTTGAACGGTTTTGTTCTGCCCGTCGACGGTGAACGCGAGGTGGTCAAGTACGAGCGCCTGGGAGGACTGATCGCGGCGTTGCATGCATGCGTCGTGCTGACATCCATTGCATTGCCGACCAGGTCTGCTCGCGGAGTAGGCAGCGCGCGTCCGGGCTGATGCATGACGCGCCCGGGTGCAACCCGGACTCAACCCCCACTTGTTCGCTTGTCACCTCCCCAAAGGCAGGGCGGTGGCAGAAGGCGGGTGCGGGGAGGCTGTGGTGCGCCAATCAGGAGGGGGCGCCGGAGCTGGCTGGTTTCATGGCCCCGCGCGAAGCGCGATCGTGAACTGACTGTCGCCCACTGTTTGACCACAACGAACGAAGTGAGTGGCGGGAGTTTGGGCGACGGGCCATGAAACCAGTCAGCGCAGGGG
>NZ_JBFUFQ010000408.1:0-2625 GCF_056403355.1 Rhizobacter sp. P2_H3
CATCAGCGCCGTTGCAGGCTCCGGAATCGCCTGCACCCAACTGAAGGCGAACACCCCCAGGCTCGCGAACATCGGAAGGGGGGAGTCGTTGTGCAGCGTCAACGACAGCGCGCCGAAGGAGTCGGCGCTGTAGGTGAAAGCCTCCGGGCCGCCCGCGTGGGCTTGCGACGCGTCGTCCCACACGGTCGGATCGTCGTCCAGGATCCAGGCGTGCAGGCTGACGGCGTGCTGGTAGACGCTGTCGTCGCTCAGCGTCAGCGTCGCGAGGTTGTAGTTGCCGTCAGGTGCGAACTGGTAGTGCGTCGACAGCGCGTGCGGGTTGCTTCGGTCGAGCGTCGCCAGTCCCGACAGCGTGATCGACCCATGCGGATCCAGCTTCACGAAGCGTTGCCAGTTGATGCTCGCACTGGCGTTGTCGGTCGGCACATCGGTCGCCCAGCTCACGCCCAGGCTGTTCGTCGTGCTGTACGCGCGTGCCGACAGCTGCGATCCGCCGAGTGCCGGGAACAGCCGGTCCGACTCGCCGAACGGTGCGCCGTATTCAAGGCCGTTCGGGCCGACGAAGTTGTCGTATCGGGACGTATTGCCGGTCTGGTCCTGAGAGGTGAACATCTGACCGCCGATGTAGTTGCCGGCCAGCCAGTGGCCGACGTCGCCGGGCTCGCGCGGCGCATCGCGGCTCGCCGCGATGGTGGTGATCGGGTCCAGCGTGAACCCGGCCGAGCCGTGCTCTGCCGCCGGGGCGGTGGCCTGCAGCCCCAGTCCGGCCAGCATGATGACGAGTGCATGGATCTTCATCGCGTCGATCTCCTGAAGCTGCCGCGGTGGATGCCGGGGGCGAGAGTCCGCTCGGCAAATGGCGTGCCTGACCGCGTCCGGCCCTGTTTCGTGTTCGCGCTTCACCCTAGTCATTTCTACGTACCGCCCGCCCGGCCTACGTAACGCACTACGTAGTACGCTTCGCGGCTGATTTCCATTGCGCAGGAGACGCTCCATGAACAAGGTGTACGCCAGTGCCGCCGACGCCCTCAAAGGCATCGTGCGCGACGGCCAGCTGCTGGCCGTCGGCGGCTTCGGGCTGTGCGGCATTCCCGAGGCCCTGATCGGCGCGCTGCGCGACAGCGGCGCGAAGAACCTGACGGTGATCTCGAACAACGCCGGCGTCGACGGTTTCGGCCTCGGCCAGCTGCTCGAGACCCGGCAGATCAGGAAGATGATCTCCAGCTACGTTGGCGAGAACAAGGAGTTCGAGCGCCAGTACCTGGCCGGCGAACTCGAGCTCGAGTTCACGCCGCAGGGCACGCTGGCCGAGAAGCTGCGCGCCGGCGGCGCCGGCATTCCGGCCTTCTTCACGAAGACCGGTGTCGGCACGCTGGTCGCCGAAGGCAAGGAAACCCGCGAGTTCGACGGCGCCGTCTACGTGATGGAGCGCGCGCTGCTGCCCGAGGTGAGCCTGGTGAAGGCGCACAAGGCCGACCGCAGCGGCAACCTGGTGTTCCGCCGCACCGCGCGCAACTTCAACCCGGCGGTCGCGATGGCCGGCAAGGTCACGGTGGTCGAGGTGGAAGAGATCGTCGAGACCGGCACGCTCGACCCCGATGCGGTCCACCTGCCGGGCATCTACGTGCACCGGCTGGTGCTGAACGCGCACCCCGAGAAGCGCATCGAGAAGCGCACGATCACTGAAACCGCGAAGGCAGGGAGCTGACCATGGCCTGGACCCACGACCAAATGGCCGCCAAGGCCGCCGCCGAGCTGCAGGACGGCTTCTACGTGAACCTCGGCATCGGGCTGCCGACGCTGGTGGCCAACCATGTGCGCAGCGACATCGAGGTCTGGCTGCAGAGCGAGAACGGCATGCTCGGCATCGGCCCGTTCCCGACCGAGGACCAGGTCGATGCCGACCTGATCAACGCCGGCAAGCAGACGGTCACCACCATCCCCGGCTCGTCGATCTTCGGCTCGCACGACAGCTTCGCGATGATCCGCGGCGGCAAGATCAACCTCAGCATCCTGGGCGCGATGCAGGTCAGCGCGAAGGGCGACCTCGCGAACTGGATGATCCCCGGCAAGATGGTCAAGGGCATGGGCGGCGCGATGGACCTGGTGGCCGGCGTGCCGCGTGTGCTGGTGCTGATGGAGCACGTCGCGCGCAAGAAGGACGGCAGCGAGGACCTGAAGATCCTGCCGGCCTGCACGCTGCYGCTGACGGGCGTGGGCGTGGTGAACCGCATCATCACCGACCTCGCGGTGCTCGACGTGACGCCGCAGGGGCTGAAGCTGGTCGAGATCGCGCCGGGTGTGTCGCGCGAGGCGCTGCAATCGAAGACAGGGGTTCCGATCCTGTAGTTCGTTCGTTCGTTCGTTCGTTCGTTCGTTCGTTCGTTCGTTCGCGCATCGGCGCGGAAGGCGCGAGCGGGGAGTCTGGGGCTCGCCGTCGCAGCGGTCTTCGCCCCTGGCGGGGCGAAGACTCCCCTGCGCTGACTGGTTTCATGGCCCGTCGCCCAAACTCCCGCCACTCACTTCGTTCGTTGTGGTCAAACAGTGGGCGACAGTCAGTGCACGAAGCGCGCTGGCGCGCGCGGGCCATGAAACCAGCCAGCTCCGGCGCTACTCCCTTATTGG
>NZ_JBFUFQ010000409.1:0-2623 GCF_056403355.1 Rhizobacter sp. P2_H3
TCGCTGGACCGGTTCGCTGCGCTGGTTGAAACTGGAGGTCGGACCGAGCCCAAACATGGACGCAAGCGGGCCAGCAGGCCCTCGCCATGAGCGCACCGCTGCTCGCCAACAACTGGCGTCTTGGCGACAAGCCCGACTCGGGCGCCGTGAACGTCGTCAACAGGCTTATCGGGCCCTCGATCCTTGCGCTGCAAGCGGCTTCGCAGATCGATCAGCTGCCGCTGGCTCATGCTGGACTCCTTACGGTTCCATGAGAGAGGAGGCAACTGAGGGCGGTCGTGCGCCCGAGCGAGCGCCGATGAGAATGGTGGCGAGGCCGATGCGAGGGCGGGAGGAAAGCGAAGACGACTCTCCTGCTGCTGCCGATCCGGGCCAACGCTCGATGTCCCTCCCGCGACTGGCGCGATCGTAGGAACAAGTCTCGCCAGTGATAAATTGGCTGCGAAGCTCAGGAGGATCGATGCACACGAGATCGATAATCGTGAATCCACGGAAATGCCATGTGCCCTACGTGCGTGTGCACGGCATCAAGTATTCGTCGCAAAGACTTGTGACTTGGGCAACCTCTGGTGGAAAAAGACTGCACGTACAGTTCGGCGAAGAGGCATCTGGCGACCAGTCGGCGCGAGTCTCAGACTTGTCGGCATGAACATCTCTTGAGGCACTGTTCATGCCGGCCGACCCTGCGCCTCGTACGCGAACGTCACAAGCAGTTCTGGCTCGCCGGCCGGCATTGCGTGCCCGAGTAGATCTCGTTGGCACCATCATCAACGCGACGCAAAAGTCAAACGACGTTCGCCTTTGTCACGTCCAAACCCCTACTGGTCAGCGAAACGCGGGTGGTTTGCTGTTGGGTGACCAGGGTTGCCGCTCAAAACGAGAGCATGTACAGCTCCGGCAGCCAGACGTTGCGGCATCCGATTGTGTGGCCGGCAGCGCTGCTGCATGTCAGCACCGATGGTCTCTGGATGCGCGCCATGTCAAAGGGTTCAGAGTGCTGGGGTAAGTACTTCACGTCGCATACGTTAAAAGGCTGAGGTGCCCACACGCCGCAGTACGGCAATCTTGATAACGGTCGACGTCAAGACGTTAAGGCGTCCTGGAACGTGGGATGTAGGAAAATTGAGGCGCGGATGTCAACAAGCTGCCCTTCCATTTGGTCATTGACCTAAGGCTGGCACGAGTCAGCGAAGCCCGAGCTCGGAAGTCGCGCTGAGGATAAGACTGCGTTTGTCGTCGCGGTCGCGCAAGTAGTAAGGCCAAGAGCCACGTTGTTGTCGCAATCAGAGCACTTGAGGTGGAAGATGTTGTCGCGAAGTGCGGTTTTTGCGGGGGAAAATGTTGTCACCTGACTACCGCCGAAAGAAGGGCTAGGTTTCCATCCGGCAACCAACCTTCTCGAACCAACCGCCGACGGGCGGGCCTCATCAGTAATTTGACATAATATACATTGTCGCGCTTATCGAGACCGGGAGACAGCCGTTGGGCGTCCGCCGTCGAGCCCCGCCATCGACATTCGATGCAGTAACCTGCGTCGTCATGCGCCGACTCCAGCTGATCACCTACCGTCACCRCTCGCGCTCGACGAACTGGACCCTCGGGCTGCTCCTGGCCTTCAATGCCGGCGCTGTGAACGCCGGGGGCTTCCTGGTCCTGCACACGTATACGTCGCACATGACCGGCTTCGCGTCGCAGCTCGCCGACAGCGCAGTCCTCGGGAACGGCGCACTTTTCCTGAGCGCGCTCGGCGCCATCAGCGCATTCGTCATCGGCGCCGCCGTGTGCGCGGTCCTCGTCAACTGGGGCCGCCAGAACCGGCTGCGTGCCATCTACGCGCTGCCGCTGCTCCTGGAAGCCGCCTTGATGTTCCCCTTCGGGATCATGGGCGCCATCACGCTCACATGGCCAACGCCATTTGCGGTGCCGGTGACGGTGCTGCTGCTCTCATTCATCATGGGCCTCCAGAACGCGGTGGGCTCCAAGACATCAGGCGGCAGCATCCGCACCACGCACATGACCGGCAACATCACGGACTTCGGGATGGAACTGGGCAAGCTGATCTATTGGAACGCCCGCCACACCCCGTCAGTTCAATTCGTTCGGCATGAAAAGGCACGGATGAAGCGCTCGGCCGGCCTGATCCTCATGTTCGTGCTGGGCGGCGTGATCGGCGCGTCGGGCTTCAAGCTCGTGGGCTTCATCTGCGTGGTGCCGCTGGCCTTGCTACTCCTTGCCTTGTCCGTTCCGCCCCTCTGGGCCGAGATGCCTCTCCTGGTCGCGCATCGCCGAGCCTGGCAGTCGCCGCGAAGACCCTGAACCGGCCACCGGTCCGAGCCGGGGCCCCGGGCTCCACCCCGGCAGCTTCGCATTCCCCATCGCCCATTCGCATGGATCGAACGCCCCTGGCACGCCGGACCGGACACTGCTGCCACGGCCGCGTCCGCGCCGCAAGCACTGAAAGGTAATAGCGTGTTGCCAACCCACCCAACCAATCCAACCCGGAGGGCCCCCATCCATGACTCGATTGACCCATGAGCACCTCGAGGCGATCGAACGCCACGCCCATGTCGCGCCGGTGCRGCAGTTGCGGCTGCAGGTGATGCAGATCCGGGACGAACTGCAG
>NZ_JBFUFQ010000410.1:0-2570 GCF_056403355.1 Rhizobacter sp. P2_H3
GCGCCGGCGGCGATGGCGCAGATCGTGCTGTCCCTGATGCGGGGGTTGGCGAGGGCACCGATACTCCCGGGCTGGGCCCGAACCACCCTTGATTCGACCTATACCGACACGCAGACAACCCCCATACCGGCGACCGATCGCCGCCGACCTCACTCYCCCCTCCTTTCCGGCCGTCCCCTCCTTCATGTTGAGTGCCCATCACCTCCGCTGCTCGCGCGGCGACCGGACCCTGTTCGCCGACCTGAGCCTGTCGCTCGCGCCGGGCCGCTGGCTGCAGGTGGGCGGCATCAATGGCGCCGGCAAGACGACGCTGCTGCGCACGCTGGTCGGCCTGAACCCGCCGGATGACGGCGAGGTGCGCTGGAACGACACCCCGATCCGGGCGGCCGGCGAGGATTTCCGGCGCGCCTGCCTGTACCTGGGCCACCACGCGGCGGTGAAGGACGAGTTGTCGCCGGTCGAGAACCTGCGCCAGGCCTGTGCGATCGATGGCGTGGCGCTGGACGACGCCCAGGCCGGCGACGCGCTGCGCCGCATCGGCCTGCGCGGGCGCGGCCATTTGCCGACGCGCGTGCTGTCGGCCGGCCAGAAGCGGCGCGTGCTGCTGGCGCGGCTGCTGGTGCGGCCGGCCACGCTGTGGGTGCTGGACGAGCCGTTCGCCGCGCTCGACACCGATGCGGTGGCGCTGATGGGCGAGCTGATCGGTGYGCACCTGGCGCAGGGGGGGCTGGCGATCCTGACGAGCCACCAGCCCGCGCCGTTGCCGGCCGGCGAATTCGTGAGCCTCGCGGCATGAACACCCTCCTGGTCGCCCTGAGGCGTGATTTGCTGCTGGCCGCACGCCGGCGCAGCGAGGTCGTCACCGCCCTCTTCTTCTTCGTGGTCGTCGTGAGCCTGTTCCCGCTGGGCATCGGGCCGGAGCCGGCGATGCTGCGCCGCATCGGCCCGGGCGTGCTATGGGTTGCTGCCTTGCTGGCCACGCTGCTCGGCCTGCCGCGGCTGTTCGCGAGCGACCATGCCGACGGCACGCTGGAGCAGATGGCCCTGTCGCCGCGCCCCTTCGCGCTATTGGTCGCTGGCAAGATCGCAGCGCACTGGCTGCTGTGCGGGCTGCCGCTGGTGCTGCTGGCGCCGCTGCTCGGTTTGCAGTTCAACCTGAACCCCGGCGAGCTGCAGGTGTTGATGCTCGCGCTGCTGCTGGGCACGCCGGTGCTGAGCCTGATCGGCGCGATCGGTGCCGCGCTGACGCTCGGCGTGCGCGGCGGCGGCACCCTGCTCGCGCTGCTGGTGCTGCCGCTGTACGTGCCGACGCTGATCTTCGGCGCCGGCGCCGTTGAGGCGCAGAGCGCCGGGCTGGGCTCGTCGGCGCAGTTGTCGATCCTCGGGGCGCTGTTGGCGCTCGCCGTATTCTTCGCACCCTGGGCCACCACCGCGGCCCTTCGCATCGCAATCGAATGATGGAAAAAACCTCCGCCAGCCCCTGGATGCGCTATGCATCGCCAGCGACCTTCTACCCGCTTGCCGGCAAGCTGCAGCCGTGGTTTGCAGGCCTTGCCGCGCTGCTGACAATTGCCGGCCTGTGGATCGGCTTCTTCGTCGCACCGACCGATGCGACGCAGGGCGAGGGTTACCGGATCATCTTCGTGCACGTGCCGGCGAGCTGGATGTCGATGGTGATCTATTGCGCGATGGCGTTCTGGGCCGGGATCGGCCTGGCGTTCAACACGCGGCTGTCGTCGATGATGGCGTCGGCGCTGGCGCCGACGGGAGCGATCTTCGCGCTGCTGTCGCTGGTGACCGGCTCGCTGTGGGGCAAGCCGATGTGGGGCACCTGGTGGGTGTGGGACGCACGGCTCACGTCGGAGCTGATCCTGTTCTTCCTGTACCTCGGTTTCCTCGCGCTGCAGGCTGCGATCGAAGACCCGAAGCGGGCTGACCGCGCCGGCGCCGTGCTGGCGCTGGTGGGCGTGGTGAACGTGCCGATCATCTATTTCTCGGTGAAGTGGTGGAACACGTTGCACCAGGGGGCGACGATCTCGATGACGAAGTCGCCGTCGATGGCCATGACGATGCTGTGGGGCATGCTGCTGATGGCGCTGGCCTTCTGGATGTATTCGATCGCCGTGGCGCTGGCCCGGGTACGGAACATCATCCTCGAACGTGAACGGCACGCCGACTGGGTGCGTGGCGTCGTGGAGAACGCATGATGCAGTGGAACAGCGTGGGTGATTTCTTCGCGATGGGCGGCTACGCCTTCTACGTCTGGGGCAGCTTCGGCGCGTGTGCCCTGGCGATGCTCGTCGAGAGTCTGCTGTTGCGCCAGCAGCGCGCGGAACTGTTGCGATCCCTCAAGGATCAGCACGAGGCATGAAAACCCTTCTCGTCTCGTCCATGGCGCACTGCGTAACGAAAACGCAGGCTGCTCCGACACCGTCGAACACGCTGGGTTCGTGTGGGGCGGCGGGCGGTATGCGCTGGGGGCGACTTCTGGGGCGACGAAGAAGATCGGTTTCGGGGCTGGCGCGCGCCAGCGCGCTTCGTAGACTGACTCATCGGCTGTGTTTGACCAC
>NZ_JBFUFQ010000411.1:0-2548 GCF_056403355.1 Rhizobacter sp. P2_H3
AAAGGGCACCGTGCGGGTGCGCTTCGAGGTGCTGCCCAACGGCACGGTATCGGCGCCGGCCGTCGTGTCGTCGTCGAACGTGCGCCTGAACCGGGCCGCGCTGGCGGCGGTCGCGCAATGGAAGTTCCAGCCGCTGCGCGAGACGCAGGAAGGTGTCGTCGAGCTGGGCTTCAACCTCGACTGAGGCTGCCGCTCGGGGTGCGCGTCAGGCGGCGACCGTCCGCTCGGGCGCGATCGCCCCGCGGTACTGCCGCACCCAGGCGACCACCTCGCTCGACGGCATGGCCGCCGCGATGCCGTTGCCCTGGGCCATGTCGCAGCCGATCGCGATCAGGCGCTGCGCCTGGGCCCGCGATTCGACGCCCTCGGCCACCACCGTGCACCCGAAGGTGCGCGACAGACTGATCACCCCGGCGACGATCGCGTGGTCCTGCGGATCGAGCAGCATGTTCTGCACGAACGAGCGGTCGATCTTCAGCAGGTCGAGCGGCAGCCGCTTCAGGTAGGTGAGGGTGGAGTAGCCGGTGCCGAAATCGTCGAGCGCGAAGCGCACGCCGAGCTTGCGGCATTCCTGCATCAGCTGCACGGTGTAGTCGACGTCGGCGAGTGCTGCGGTCTCCAGCACCTCGATCACCAGGCGCTGCGCCACCGGCGAGTTGTAGCGTGAGAGCAGTCCGGCCAGGCGCTGCGCGAACAGCGGCTCCTGCAGGTGGCGCGCCGAGACGTTGATGCTGAGCGTGAGGTCGAGCCCCTGGCGCTGCCACTGCGCGAGCTGCTCGATGCCCTGCTGCAGCACCCAGTCGCCGACGCTGGCGCTGAGCCCGGTGTGCTCGATCAGCGGCAGGAAATGCGCCGGTGCGATCACGCCGTGCTGCGGGTGCTTCCAGCGCAGCAGCGCCTCGACGCCCATCACCGTGCCGTTGCGCAGGTCGACCTTGGGCTGGTAGTAGAGGCAGAACTCCTGCGCGTCGAGCGCAGTCTGCACGCGGCTGAGCGCCTCGAAGCGCTCTTCGGTGCGGCGGTTCAGCTCGGTGTCGAAGAACAGCGAGCCGTTGCGGCCGGCCTGCTTGGCGCCGTACATCGCATGGTCGGCGTGGCGCAGCAGCGTTTCGGCGTCGGCGCGGTCGACCGGGTAGACGGTGGCGCCCAGGCTGGCGGTGACGATCACCGGCCCGATGCCCATGCCGAGGTTGTACGGCAGCGAGACCTGGCGCAGCACGCGCTCGACGGTGGCCTGCGCGTCTTCGAGGGTTGCCGCGCGCAGCAGCAGCACGAACTCGTCGCCGCCCAGGCGCGCGACCTCGTCGGTCCAGTGGTCCCAGCGGCCGAGTGCATTGCGCAGCCGCTGCGCCAGCTCGACCAGCAGCCGGTCGCCGGCCTCGTGGCCGTGCGTGTCGTTGACCGGCTTGAAGTTGTCGAGGTCGAGGTAGCAGACCACCAGCAGGTAGCCGTCGCGCTCGCTGGCGCGGATCGCGTCGCGCAGCATCTGCGCGAGGCGGGCCCGGTTGGGCAGCCGGGTCAGCTCGTCGAAGTGGGCCTGGCGCTCCAGCTGCTCGCGGTGCAACCGGGCCTGCGTGGTGTCCGACAGCACCAGCACGTGGTGGCGCAGTTCGGCATCGGGGCCGGGGATCGCGGAGATCGTCACCTGCAGTGCGCACAGCTCGCCGTCGCGCCGCCGGTCGATGATCTCGCCGCGCCACGAGCCGGTGGATTCGAGCGCGGCGGCCATGCTGGCGCGCTGCGCGGCGCCCGGCTCGCCGTCGGTGGCCGGGCGCAGCAGCGCGGGCACCGCGCCGAGCATCTCCTCGCGCGAGAAGCCGGTGATCTTCGTGAAGGCAGGGTTCACGTCCAGCACCCGGCAGGCCGCGTCGGTGATGATCAGCCCCTCGTGCAGGTACTCGAACAGCCGGGTCGTCACGTTCTGCCGCTCTTCGGTGGCATGGCGGTCGGTGATGTCGATCGCGGTGGCGATCACGCGCCGTGGCGTGCCATCGGGCTGCCATTCGACGGCCCGGGCATGGCCTTCGAGCCACAGCCAGCGGCCATCCTTGGTCTGCAGCCGGAATTCGAAGGCATCCGGCTCGCCGGCGGACGGCACGCTGCGGCCGCGCGGCTGCAGCGCATTCAGCAGGCGGACGCTGTCGGACGGGTGGGTGCGGGCCAGCAGCTCGTCGATGCGGTGGCCGAACTCGAGGCTGCCGTAGCCGAGCATGCGCAGCCAGCGGCGCGAATAGCCGAGGCGGCCGCTGCGCAGGTCCCATTGCAGCGTGCCGACGCCGGCGGCATCGAGCGCCAGCTGCCAGCGCGCTTCTTGCGTGGCGGTGCGGCCCACCACGGCGCTGGCGAGCAGCGGCGTGGCACACAGGGTGGCCAGCCAGGCGGACAGCGTGGCGGCATCGGCCAGCGGGCCGGTGCCCGCCGCGCCCTTGGCGGCCCAGGAAGCGAGAGCGAAGGCGGCCAGCAGCACCGTGGCCGAAGCCGGCAGCAGCCCGCGGCGCGCCGCCAGGCCACCGAGCAGCAGGTGCGGCAGGCTGGCCAGTGCGAGCAT
>NZ_JBFUFQ010000412.1:0-2526 GCF_056403355.1 Rhizobacter sp. P2_H3
TGCCCGCCGACGCAGTTGCCGATCTTCTTGAAGTACTTGTCCGCCGACGCAGTTGCCGATCTTCTTGAAGTACTTGTCGAACATCGAGTAGCGCAGGTAGTCGCCCATGCGGGCCGCCTTCTTGACGAGGTCGGCCACGTCGGCGCCCTTGCCCTGCGCCTTCGCCCACACCGAGGCCCAGTAGACGGCCTGGATCGCGCGCGCATCCGCGTCCGGCGCATTGGTGTAGCGCCACTGCTTCGCGTAGCTCTGGTCGCCGATGAACAGGCTCAGGAAGCCCTGCGTGCCGCCGCTGCGGCCCCAGCGGAAGGTGTCGCACGAGGGATGGGGAATCGTCTCCCACACCGATTCCTGCGGCCCGCGCTGGAAGGTGTTGATGTAGGCCGGCTTGGTGGTGCCGTCGCCGCAGCGGCCGTAGCCGTACCAGTTGTCGACGTCGGTCAGCCAGTGCATGCCGTAGATGTCGCGCGTGCCGTAGGCCGTCGCGAGCTCGGTGGCGATCGGGTCCTGCCCCGGCGTCACCGAGTTGTCCAGCGGCGCGGGGTAGTTCTTCGGCAGCGCGAACTCGCCGGCGTAGGTGGCCGGCTTGGCGGGGTTGTAGAAGCTGTTGGTGGGCTGGTCGGCCGTGGGCGGGATGATGGTCCGCTCCATCGTCGCCCAGGCGGCCTTCAACGGTGCCCAGTCGCCGGTGACGCGGCCGTACTGGGCCTCGAGCCAGAGCCAGAAGCTGTAGGCCTCGGAGGTCGTCTCATGGCCGTAGTCCGGCGCCTCGACCATCAGCGTCTCGATCGAGTGGTACGGCACGCCGTCGCTGCTGAAGTAGCCGTTCGCCGGATCCTTGATCTTGTTGTACTGCGTCAGGAAGCGCTGCGTGTACTCGGCATCGGCGGCGCGCGCCGGTGCGGCGAGCGACAAGGCGAGCACGGCGGCGGCAACGGCCGAAAGCATGTGGAATCGGATCTTCATCGAAATGTCTCCTGTTTTGAAAACGTTTTCACGATGGTGAGACTGCGAGTGAGACTGCGACTGAAACTGCGATCAAGCGCACTGCGCCACCGCGGCGCCAGGGCGCAGCGGTGGGTACAACGATTCGCGGAGTGTTCGAGCGCGTCAGGACGGGCTGGGGGTGCCCGGGCGCTCAAGGGTGGCCAATGGCCGGCGGGAGGACTGCAACTGCATCATTCCGTGTCTCCTTTCCCTCGGCGCGGCGGTCTTGCGACGGCGCGCCGTCATGTTCTGGACGGTCTGTCTACAACTGCCGTTGAAATCGATTTCAACTGAACCAGTGTGCCGCCGCTCGCGTGCTCGCGGCCATTCGGGTTAGCCCCATCAGATGCAACAGGTCGTTGACGAAGGTGAAGACGACCGGGGTCGGCGATGACCACCTCGCCTGCCGCGGGACGCGGCACATATGCAAACGCGAAATGCGCAGTTCACAGCGCCGTGTCGCACTCCTAAGGTCCGGCACTCCACCCCGAGGCACTCCACCATGGCGCACGCCGGCACCCTGCAGATCCAGCACCTGAGCAAGCAGTACGAAGTGAAGGGCGAACCGCTGTCCGTGCTCGACGACATCACGCTCACCGTCAACCCGGGCGAGTTCGTCAGCATCGTCGGCAGCAGCGGCTGCGGCAAGTCGACGCTGCTGCGGCTGATCGTCGGGCTGGACGAGAACTACCAGGGCGAGGTGCTGCTCGACGGCGAGCGCATCGTCGGCACCAGCCTGAACCGCGGCATCGTGTTCCAGGAGCACCGGCTGTTCCCGTGGCTCACGGTGGAGCAGAACATCGGGCTCGGGCTGCTGAACGGCGAGCTCAGCGAGAAACAGAAGGCCGACACGGTGCGCGAGCACATCGCGCTGGTCGGCCTGGCCGGCTTCGAGACGGCGTGGCCGCACCAGCTGTCGGGCGGCATGTCGCAGCGGGTGGCGATCGCGCGTGCGCTGGTCAACCGGCCCGAGGTGCTGCTGCTCGACGAACCGTTCGGCGCGCTCGACGCGCTGACGCGCGCCCACCTGCAGCAGGAGCTGCACCGCATCTGGCAGGCCGAAGGGATCACGATGATCCTGGTGACGCACGACGTCGAGGAAGCCGTCTACCTCGCCGGCAAGGTGGTGGTGATGGAGCCGCGGCCGGGCCGCATCCGCCGCATCGTGCCGGTGGAGCTCGATCACCCGCGAGACCGCGTGGGCCTCGCGTTCTCGCGCGTCAAGGAAGACGTGCTCGCCGAGTTCGCCGGCAAGGCTGGTCCAGGCTGAGCAACCGCCCGGCGCAGCACGTCCGCTTCCGAATCAGAAGCTGTGGCGGATGCCTGTCGTGAACTCGGTGATGTTGCGATCCCCGGCGTTCGTCAGGCCGGCCGGCACGGCGCTGGCCCAGCGGTCGGCGTAGCCGTCGCCTTCGTTCTTGAAGCGCGTCACCGCGCTGTACAGCGCCGTGCGCTTCGACAGGTCGTACTGGTAGCCGACGCCGARGGCTTGCGTCTTGCCTTCGTTCACGTTCTTGGCCTTGTTCTGCACGTACTGCG
>NZ_JBFUFQ010000413.1:0-2511 GCF_056403355.1 Rhizobacter sp. P2_H3
GGCCTGAGAAGCTGACCGAAAAACCTGATCGCGATCGTGGGCGAAGGGATTTGTCGGATGACTTGTTCAAGACAATGTCATACCGCCGTTGTCATACCAACGATATATTGCTGCCGATGAACAAAGTTCTCCCCGTCAATCCCACGCCGGCACCGACGCCGGCAGAGCGCTGGGTCTGGCGGGCCTGCCTCGCGGTCTCGCTGGTCTGGCTGGCGGTGGCCTGGGCCGGGCAGGCGCGTTGGTGGCCGGGGGCGCTGTTGCTGGCCTTGAGCCTGCTGCCGCCGCTGCTGCGCTCGCAGCGCCGGCAGGTGGCGGTGCCGGGCTACGACACGCTCGACGTGAGCCCGTGGGGCCTGGTGCACCGCAGCGGCCTGCCCGGCGACCCGCAGGAGCCGTCGACGCGCCGCCTGGCCTGGTCCGACATCCGGCAGGTCGACGTGCTGACGACCGAAGACGGCCCGCTCGGCGAAGACCTGTTCTTCGTGCTGATGACGCAGCCCGACAGCGACGCCGAGGCGCTGGTCGTCTCGAACGCGCAGGCGGTGCCGACGAAACTGCTCGATGCGATGGCCCAGAACCTCGGGCCGCTCGACCAGGCGCAGCTGCTGAACGCCGTCAGCACGCGCGAGCTGAAGCGCTTCACGCTGTGGCGGCGCGAAGCCGCTGCAGCACAGGCTTAGCGGGACTTCTTCCAGAGCAGCAGCACGACGCCCGCGAGCACCACGCCGGCGGCGGCCCATTCATAGTGCGTGACGGTCTCGCCGGCTACCGCGACGCCCAGCAGCATCGCGATCACCGGGTTCACGAAGGTGTAGCTCGACGCCAGCCCGGCGCTGGCCTTCGACAGCAGCACCATGTAGGCGTTGAACGCGATCAGCGAGCCGAACACCACCAGGTAGAACCAGGCGCCCACCGCCTTCGGTTCCGGCGGCCACTGCATCTGCTCGCCGGTGACGGCAGCCAGCAGCAGCAGCACGACGCCGCCGCAGATCATCTCGCTGGCGAAGCCGGTCGCGCCCGGGGCCAGCGGCAGGCTGCGCTGGCTCAGCACGCTGCCGATCGACCAGGTGAGGCAGGCCGTCGCGATCGCGAACAGCCCGACCGGCGAGGCCTGGAAGCCGGCGCCCTGCGTCAGCATCAGCACGCCGGCCAGCCCGACCGCGATGCCCAGCAGCTCGAGGCGGCTCGGCACCACGCGCCACAGCAGGTTCAGCCCGGCGATCATCAGCGGCACCACCGCGATGAACGCGACCACCAGGCCCGAGCCCACGGTCTGCTCCGAATACGCGGTGCCGCCCATGCCGCCGCCCAGCATCAGCGCGCCGACCACCAGCGCATTGCGCCATTGCACGAGGTTGGGCCACGGCGCGCTGCGCCAGCGCATCCACGCCATCAGCAGCACGCCGGCAAACAGGAAGCGCGAGCCCATCTGCAGGAAGGGCGGAAAGCTGACCAGCGCGAACTTGATCGCGAGGTAGGTGGAACCCCAGACGAGCCAGGTGGCGGCCAGGCACAGCAGGATCAGCGCCTGCGGGCCGTGGCGTTCGGGTTGCATCGCGGCGGTGGGTGAAGAAGCGGACATGAGGGTGCTCGGCGCGAGAAATCAGGCCGTCATCGTACGAAGGCGGGCGCCGCAATGGAATGCGAGAAACAAGGTCGACCGAGGCAACGCATGCTATGTTTGAAGGACTTTCGGAGGATTTGCCTTGAACGTTGACATCGACGCCCATGACACGCGCATCCTCGCCGAACTGCAGGCCGATGCGCGGCTGACGATGGCCGAACTGGGCCGTCGCGTGCACCTGAGCCAGCCGGCGGTGACCGAGCGGGTGCGCAAGCTGGAGGCGGCCGGCGTGATCACCGGCTACCGCGCGACGGTCGACCTCGGCAAGCTGGGCTACGGCATCCGCGCAGTGATGCGGGTGGGGCGCGCCGAGTACGCGCGCGTCGTCAAGCTGGTGCAGCAGAGCCCCGAGGTCGTCAATGCCTACAACGTGACCGGCGAGGACAGCTGGCTGCTGGAGATCGCGGTGATCGACGTCGCGCACCTCGACGCCGTCGTCACGAAGTTCTGCCTGCTGACCGAGACCTCGACCGCGATCATCCTGAACACCCCGCGCGAGCACCAGACGATGCTGCCGCCGCGGCGCGAAGATGTGAAACCCCCGATCAAGAAAGTCACTGCATGAGCACCGAGCACTCGAACGATTTCGCCACCTGCGACCTGTGCGATGCGCACAAGAACGACACCGACGGCGCGTTTCGCGTGCTGCCGCCGGTGTTCCGCGACTACGGCGGCCGGCCGAAGTTCAGCGGGCCGGTCAGCACGGTGAAGTGCTTCGAGGACAACTCGCTGGTGAAGGCGGCGGTCGATTCGCCGGGGCAGGGCCGGGTGCTGGTGGTCGACGGCGGCGGCTCGCTGCGGCGCGCGCTGGTCGGCGGCAACCTCGCGGCGGCCGCGGCACGCAACGGCTGGGCGGGGCTGGTGGTCGACGGCTGCGTGCTCTACGT
>NZ_JBFUFQ010000414.1:0-2504 GCF_056403355.1 Rhizobacter sp. P2_H3
GCCCTGGAACGCGAGGGTCGCTGGCAACGTCCGCGCGCCGGCCGTGCTGCCGCAGCCGCGCACGACGGCGGCGCTGCTGGCGCCGCACATCGCGGCGCAGTGCGCCGAGCCGGCCAGGCCGAGCAGCGCGGCGCCGGTGAGCAGCGCGAGGCTCATCGCCGCGTCACAGCACGCGCGAGAAGCGCGCGCCGCCTGCATCGGCGGTGTGCTTGCCTTCGCGCACCCGGGCGCGTGCGGCCTGCAGGTGGCGGTCGAACACCATCGCGATCGCGCGCACCAGCAGCCAGCCGCGCGGCGTGACCTGCACGGTCGCGCCGTTGCCGCCGTCGATCTCGACCAGGCCGTCGGCCACGAACACCTGCAACGACGCCAGCTCGGGCGCGAAGTACGCCGCGCCGTCGACGTCGTGGGCATGGCCGAGCGTCGTGAGGTCGGCGCGGCCCTGGCACATCAGCGCCATGATCACGTCGCGGCGCAGCAGGTCGTCGCTGTCGAGCGCCAGGCCGCRCACCACCGGGAAGCGGCGCTGCGCGAGCGCCTCGTAGTACTCGGGCAGGGTCTTCGCGTTCTGGCTGTAGCTCGTGCCCATGCGGCCGATCGCCGAGACGCCGAGGCCGATCAGGTCGCAATCGGGCTGCGTGCTGTAGCCCTGGAAGTTGCGGTGCAGCCGGCCGGCGCGGCGCGCGCGGGCGAGGGCGTCGCCGGGCAGCGCGAAGTGGTCCATGCCGATGTCTTCATAGCCGGCGGCGAGGAAGCCGCGGATCGCGCCGCGCAGCATCGCCACGCGATCGGCGCCGCTCGGCAGCTCGGCCGTGACGATGCGCCGCTGCGGCTTGAAGCGCTCCGGCAGGTGCGCGTAGCCGTACAGCGCGACGCGGTCGGGGCGCAACTCGGCGATCCGCGACACGGTCTCGGCGAGGCTCTGCGGCGTCTGTTTCGGCAGGCCGTAGATCAGGTCGACGTTGATCGATTCGTAGCCCTGCACGCGCGCGGCGGCGACCAGCACGCGCACGTCCTCGAACGGCTGCACGCGGTGCACGGCCTGCTGCACGTCGGGCTGGATGTCCTGCACGCCGAAGCTGATGCGGTTGAAGCCGAGCGAGCGGAAGTGCGCCAGGCGCTGCGGCGTGACGGTGCGCGGGTCGACCTCGATCGAGACCTCGGCGTCGGGCAGCAGGCGGAACGCGCCGCGCAGCGTCGACATCAGCCGCGTGAGTTCGGCATCGCTCAGGAAGGTCGGCGAGCCGCCGCCGAGGTGCAGCTGCGACACCGGCAGCCCGGTGCCGAGCGCGGTGACGTGCAGTTCGATCTCGGTGGCCAGCGCGTCGAGGTACTCGACGGCGCGCTCATGGTGCCGCGTGATCACCTTGTTGCAGGCGCAGTAGTAGCAGACCGATTCGCAGAACGGGATGTGCACGTAGATCGACAGGGGCGCGGTGCTGCCGTTGCGGGCCACCAGCATCCGCTGGTACTGCTGTGCGTCGAAGGCCTCGCCGAAACGGTCGGCCGTCGGGTACGAGGTGTAGCGCGGGCCGGGCACGTCGAAGCGGCGCAGCAGGTCGTCGTCGAGCGCGGGGGAGGGGTGTGCGGCATTCATGGCGGCACTGTCGCGCGCGCCGCGCCGCGGCGGCTTGCGTTGGATCAACTGGCGGCTGCGGGCGGCCTTCCACAATGCCGTCGAGCCATTCAACCCGATGGAGCGCTGCGGCGCGTCGTGCCATGTCTTCGATGAGCCATTTGCCTGCGCTGCCCGCCGAGCCTGACTGCATGCTGTGCGAGCGGCGCCACCTGTGCCTGCCGGTGGTGCGCGACGACATCGACGCCATCGTGGCCGGCAGCGTTCGGGCGGTGGCTGCGGGGGACACGCTGTTCCTGGAGGACGAGACCTTTGCGTCGCTGTATGCGGTGCGCAGCGGCGCCTTCAAGACCTGTGTCGGTGCGCCGCCGCAGCGCGGGCGCGTGACCGGCTTCGCGTTGCCGGGCGACCTGCTCGGGCTGGACGCGATCGATTCGGGGCTGCACCGCTGCCAGGCGATCGCGTTGCAGGATTCGGAGGTGTGCGAACTGCCGTTCGATCAAGTGGAACAGGCGCTGGCGGCCTCGGGCATGCTGCAGCGCCGTTTCCATCAGCTGATGAGCCGCGAGATCGTGCGCGACCATGCGCTGATGCGGCTGCTCGGGCAGCGTCAGGCGGGGGCGCGGATCGCGGCGTTCCTGCTGGGACTCTCCGAGCGTGCGCTGGAGCGGGGCCAATCGGGGGCCGAGCTGCGGTTGCCGATGAGCCGCGAGGACATCGGCAGCCACCTGGGCTTGCGCATAGAAACCGTGAGCCATGTGCTGACGCGGTTGCGTGCGTCGGGTTGTTTGCGTGTTCGTCTGCGCGAGATCGACATCATCGACAAGCCGGCTCTGCGTGAGGTGGCGGAGGGGTTGGCTGCCTGAGTGGCTTTTGCGCGGCTTGGCGGGGCGGGTGGCGGGAGGGGCAGGGGGCTCAGCTGGGGCGG
>NZ_JBFUFQ010000415.1:0-2488 GCF_056403355.1 Rhizobacter sp. P2_H3
GAGCTTGACTTCGGGGTACACCTCGAAGACGGCATCGAAGGCCATCTGGCCCTCGGGCGCGGTTTCCTTCTCGCTGATGCGCGGGGCACCGGCGACGCGCAGCTTGGCCTCGGCGGTGGCCTGGGCGAAGGCCTGTCCGACCTTGTCGTTCATGACTTCGTACTGCACCGAGTAGCCGTAGCGCTGGGACACCACGCTCATCGGCACCTTGCCCGGGCGGAACCCGTCGGCCTTGACCGTGCGGGACAGGCGCTTCAGGCGCGTTTCGACCTCGTTGTTGATCGTGTCGGCCGCCAGCGTGAGCGTGATGCGGCGTTCGAGCTTCTCGAGGGTTTCTACAGTGACAGCCATGATTGTCTGGACTCTCTGGTTTCGTTAGCTGGTGCGCGGGGGGGGACTCGAACCCCCACACCATCGCTGGCGTCAGGACCTAAACCTGGTGCGTCTACCAATTTCGCCACCCGCGCACATTCTGGGCACATGCAAAAAGCAAAGGGAAGCCGAAGCTTCCCTTTTCAGGCGATTCGGTAAACCGCGTAGTTTAGCTGCTCGCGGCGGCTCTTTCCTCTTCGGCCGGTTTGACGCGGAACCAGGCGGCATACATCGCCGGCAAGGCCAGCAGCGTCAGCCCCGTCGCGACGATCAGCCCGCCCATGATCGCGACCGCCATCGGGCCCCAGAACACGCTGCGCGACAGCGGGATCATCGCGAGCACCGCCGCCGCCGCGGTCAGCACGATCGGCCGGAAGCGCCGCACCGCCGATTCGACGATCGCCTCCCAGGCCGGCACGCCGCGCGCACGGTCCTGCTCGATCTGGTCGATCAGGATCACCGAGTTGCGCATGATCATGCCCATCAGCGCGATCACGCCGAGCAGCGCGACGAAGCCGAACGGCCGGTTCAGCAGCAGCAGCGCGCCCGCCACGCCGGCGATGCCGAGCGGCCCGGTGAGGAACACCAGGATCGAACGCGAGAAGCTGTGCAGCTGCAGCAYCAGCAGCGTGAACATGATGAACAGCGCGAGCGGCAGGCCCGCGGCGATCGAGCCCTGCCCCTTGCTGCTCTCCTCCACCGCGCCGGCGATCTCGATGCGATAGCCGTCCGGCATGGTCTTCTGCAGCTTGTCGAGATCCGGCCACACCTGCGTCGTGACCGTCGGGCCCTGCAGGCCCTCGACCACGTCGCCCTGCACCGTCACCGCATAGTCGCGGCCCTCGCGCCACAGCACGCCCGGCTCCCAGGT
Source organism: Rhizobacter sp. P2_H3 (assembly GCF_056403355.1). NCBI lineage: Bacteria > Pseudomonadati > Pseudomonadota > Betaproteobacteria > Burkholderiales > Sphaerotilaceae > Rhizobacter > Rhizobacter sp. P2_H3. The sequence goes on from NZ_JBFUFQ010000415.1 coordinate 1,244, forward strand.
GAAACCGACCTTGGCGATCTGCGTCAGCGGGATCGAGCGGCCGCTGGCCGTCGGCAGGTAGGCGTTGCCGATGTCGGTGATGGCGTTGCGCTCGTCCAGCGGCTGGCGCACGACGATGTCGACCAGCCGGTCGGCTTCGCGGTACTGCCCGACGGTGTTGCCCGACAGGATGGTGCGCGACGCGGTGGCGATGGCCTGGCTGGTGACGCCCAGTGCGCGCGCCYTGTCCTGGTCGACCTCCAGGCGCAGCACCTTGACCGATTCGTTCCAGTTGTCGTTCACGCCGCGCATGTTCGGATTGGCGCGCAGGATGTCCTTGGCCTTGTCGGCCCAGGCACGGGCCTGCGCCGCATCCGGCCCCATCACGCGGAACTGCACCGGGTACGGCACCGGCGGCCCGTTCGGCAGCAGCTTGACGCGGCCGCGTGCATCGGGGAACTCCTCGGCCAGCATCTTCGGCAGCTTCAGGCGCAGCGACTCGCGCGTCGGCAGGTCCTTCGGGATCAGGATCACCTGGCTCACGTTGGTCTGCGGGAAGATCTGGTCGAGCGGCAGGTAGAAGCGCGGCACGCCGCTGCCGACCCAGATCGACACGTCGACCACGCCCGGCTCCTTCAGCATGCGTGCCTCGAAGCGCTTGGCCAGTTCCTCGCTCGACTGGATGGTGGCGCCCTCGGGCAGCCACAGGTCGACCAGGATCTCCGGCCGGCTCGAATCGGGGAAGAACTGCTGCTGCACCTTGCCCATGCCGGCCAGGCCCAGTACGAAGGTGCCGATGGTCAGGCCGATCGTGATCCAGCGGTGCTTCACGCACCAGTTCACCGCGCGCCGGAAGCGCGTGTAGAACGGCGTGTCGAACAGCTCATGGTGCTGCTCGCCCTCGTGCATCTTGCTCTTGCTGTGCAGCAGCTTGGCGCCGAGGTACGGCACGAAGTACACCGACACCACCCACGAGATCAGCAGCGCCGCGGTGGTCACCGCGAAGATCGCGAACGTGTACTCGCCCACCGTCGAGCGGGCCATGCCGATCGGCAGGAAGCCGGTCGCGGTGATCAGCGTGCCGGTCAGCATCGGCATCGCGGTCACGTCGTAGGCGAAGGTCGCGGCGCGCATCTTGTCGTASCCCTCCTCGAGCTTGCGCACCATCATCTCCACCGAGATGATCGCGTCGTCGACCAGCAGCCCGAGCGCGATGATCAGCGAGCCGAGCGAGATCTTGTGCAGCCCGACGCCCCAGTAGAACAT
>NZ_JBFUFQ010000416.1:0-2483 GCF_056403355.1 Rhizobacter sp. P2_H3
AACCAGGGCGCCTACACCAGCGAGGTGGTGCGCGCGGGGCTGCTGTCGGTCGACGTCGGCCAGTACGAGGCGGCGAAGGCGCTCGGCATGCCGCGCCTGCTCGCGCTGCGCCGCGTGATCCTGCCGCAGGCGATGCGGGTCATCATCCCGCCGATCGGCAACGAGTTCGTCGGCATGATCAAGCTGACCTCGCTGGCCAGCGTGATCCAGTACGCCGAGATGCTGCACAGCGCGCAGAACATCTACTACGCGAACACGCGGGTGATCGAGCTGCTGATCGTCGCCGGCCTCTGGTACATCGCGGTCGTCACGGTGCTGTCGGTGCTGCAGGCGCGCGTCGAGGCCTTCTACGCACGCGGCGCCGGCCGCAAGGCGGCACGGCAATGAGCGCCGCCCCCACCGCCACCGCCACCGCCACCGCGGCGCTGCCGCCCCTCGTGCGCGCGGTCGACGTGCGCAAGCGCTTCGGCGATTTCGACGCGCTGCACGGCATCACCCTCGACATCGCGCCCGGCGAGGTGCTGTGCGTGGTCGGCCCCTCGGGCTCGGGCAAGAGCACCTTCCTGCGCTGCATCAACCAGCTCGAGACGGTGAGCGGCGGTGCGCTGTGGGTGGCCGGCGAGCTGCTCGGCTTCCGTCGCGCCGGCGACAGGCTGCATGCGTTGTCCGAAGGCGGCATCGCGCGCCAGCGCCTGAAGACCGGCATGGTGTTCCAGCGCTTCAACCTGTTCCCGCACATGACGGCGCTGGAGAACGTCACCGAAGGCCCGGTGCAGGTGCTGCGGCGCCCGCGCGCCGAGGTCGAGGCCGAGGCGCGGGCCCTGCTGGCGCGCGTGGGCCTCGCGAGCAAGTGCGATGCGTTCCCGATCGAGCTGTCGGGCGGCCAGCAGCAGCGCGTCGCGATCGCACGGGCGCTCGCGATGAAGCCGCAGCTGATGCTGTTCGACGAGCCGACCTCGGCGCTCGACCCCGAACTCGTCGGCGAGGTGCTGGGCGTGATGCGCGACCTCGCGCGCAGCGGCATGACGATGGTCGTCGTGACGCACGAGCTCGGCTTCGCGCGCGAGGTCGCGAGCCGCGTGATGTTCATGGACCAGGGCCGCGTGGTCGAGACCGGCACGCCGCAGCAGGTCCTGTCCGAACCGCGGCACGAGCGCACGCGCGAATTCATCTCGGCCGTGCGCGGCTGAGCGCCGCATCCCATCCACCTTCAACGGAGTCGTTCATGTCCTTCCGCCTCGGGGCCTCGGTCCTCTCGCTCTCCCTCTCCCTCGCCATCGCGCTGCCGGCCGCCCAGGCGCAGACGCGCGCGAAGGGCGCGCCGATCACCGCGGCCATCGTCTCGAACTACCCGCCGCTGGAATTCAAGGACCCGGCCACCGCGAAGCTCACCGGCTTCGACGTCGAGTTCGGCGAGGCGCTGGCCGCCAAGCTCGGCACCACGATCAAGTGGGAAGAGACCAGCTTCGACCAGATGCTCGCCTCGCTGGCCACCGGCCGCGTCGACATCATCCTGTCGGGCATGACCGATTTGCCGGCGCGCCGCGATGCGGTGCGCTTCATCGACTACCTGAAGACCGGCCCGCAGTTCTTCGTGCTGAAGGAGCGCGCCGCCGAGTTCGCGGGCATGGCCGCGCTGTGCGGCAGGAAGGTCGGCGCGAGCCGGCGCACCTCGTTCCCGGCCGAGATCGCCAAATGGAGCGACGACAACTGCGTGAAGGCCGGCAAGCCGCCGATCGCGGTCAGCGGCACCGAGGGATCGGCCGACGCCCGCACCCAGCTGCGCCAGGGCCGGCTCGACGCGGCGGTGCAGGGCGGCGAGACGCTGCCGTACATCATGGGCCAGGAGACCGGCACCTACGCGACGCTCGGCAAGCCGATCTCGTTCCAGTACGTGGGCCTCGCGATGCCGCGCAAGAGCGAGGCGCTGGCCGCCGAACTCGGCGAGGCGATGGCCAAGCTGATCGCCGACGGCACCTACGCGAAGATCGCCGCGAAATGGGGGCTGCAGGAGTTCACGGTGCCGAAGCTGATCGTCGACAGCGCGAACTGAGCCGGGCGCGCAGCGATGTCCGACACCGCCGCCATGCAGCTCGGGGCCTTCTGCGCCGCCACGCGCTTCGACGACCTGCCCGCGGCGCTGGTGGCGCGCACGAAGGCGCACCTGCTGGACACGCTCGGTGCGGCACTCGCCGGCAGCGCTGCGGCCGAGGCGCGCAGCGCGGTCGTGATGCTGGCGGGCGACACGGCCGGGGGCAGCGCGCCGGTGTGGGGCACGGGCCAGCGGCTCGGTGCGCGCGATGCGGCCTTCGCGAACGGCATCGCCGCGCATGCGCTGGAGCTCGACGACACCGGCGGCTGCGACCACTCCGGCGCGGTCGTGCTGCCGGCCGCGCTGGCGGCGCTCGGGCTGGTGCGTGCGCAGGCCGGGCACGCGCCGGCCGGGCGCCAAGTCAGCGGGCGCGACCTGTTGACCGCCGTGG
>NZ_JBFUFQ010000417.1:0-2472 GCF_056403355.1 Rhizobacter sp. P2_H3
CCGTTCGCCGTGAGCCACTCGACCGCGCGCGGCAGGTCGTCGATCCACAGCCCGATGTGGTTCAGCGGTGTCGTGTGCACCGCCGGCTTCTTCTGCAGGTCGAGCGGCTGCATCAGGTCGACCTCGACCTTGAATGCACCATGCCCCATCGCGCAGATGTCTTCATCGACGTTCTCGCGCTCGCTGACGAAGTTGCCGGTGACCTCCAGGCCCAGCATGTCGACCCACAGCGTGCGCAGCCGGTCCTTGCGCTCGGCGCCGATCGCGACCTGCTGGATGCCGAGGACCTTGAAGGGGCGTTGAGTTGTGCTCATGGCGTCACGCGAAACGGATGATGACCTGATCGACCGCCAGGCTCTCGCCCTTCGCGGCCGACACCTCGGCGACCACGGCGTCTTGCGTGGCCACCAGGATGTTCTCCATCTTCATCGCCTCGATCGTCGCGAGACGCTCGCCGGCGCGCACCTGCTGGCCCGGTGTCACCGCCACGTCGACCAGCAGCCCTGGCATCGGCGACAGCAGGAACTTGGACAGGTCCGGCGGCGCCTTGAACGGCATCAGCGCCTGCAGTTCGGCCACGCGCGGCGCCAGCACGCGCGCCTCGATGGCCGCGCCGTCGTGCGAGACGCGGTACGGCAGCCCCAGCCGCTCGATCTGCGCGACAAAGGGCTTGCCGTTGCAGTGCCCGTGGATCACCAGGTCGCGCAGGTTCGAATCGAACTCGATCAGGTACTGCGCGTCGCCGATGCGCACGTCGTAAGCGCCCCCTTGCGGCCGCACCGTCAGCGCGGTGCGCTCGCTGCGCCCTTCGCCCAGCGGCACGACGACGACGAAGGCATCGCCCACCTGGAACTCGTGCCCCGGCATCTGCCCGCTGATGCGCGCCGCGCGCTCCAGGTGCTGGCGGTTTGCCACCGCCGCCAGCGCGCGCAGGAACAGCGGATCGGCAGGCGTCACCAGTTCGGCCGAGAAGCCCTTCGGGAAATGCTCGGCGATGAAGCCGGTATTGAAGTCGCCGGCGACGAACTTCGGGTGCGCGAGCAGCGCCGCCTGGAACGGGATGTTCGAGTTGATGCCSCGGATCGCGAAGCCGTTCAGCGCCTCGCGCATCWKCGCGATSGCGTSSGCGCGGTCGCGGCCGTGCACGATCAGCTTCGCGATCATCGAGTCGTAGAACATCGGGATCTCGCCGCCCTCGCTGACGCCGGTGTCCACGCGCACGCCGCCTTGTTGGGCCGGCGGCAGGTAGCGCACCAGCCGGCCGGTCGACGGCAGGAAGTTGCGGAACGGGTCTTCGGCGTTGATGCGGCACTCCATCGCCCAGCCGTCGCGCTTGATCTGGCCTTGCGTGAACGGCAGTTTCTCGCCGGCCGCCACGCGGATCATCAGCTCCACCAGGTCGAGCCCGGTGATGCCTTCGGTCACCGGGTGCTCCACCTGCAGCCGGGTGTTCATCTCGAGGAAGTAGAAGCTGCGGTCCTTGCCGACCACGAACTCCACCGTGCCGGCCGACTGGTAGTTCACCGCCTTCGCGAGCGCCACCGCCTGCTCGCCCATCGCCTGGCGGGTTTTCTCATCGAGAAAGGGGCTGGGCGCCTCCTCGATCACCTTCTGGTGGCGGCGCTGGATCGAGCACTCGCGCTCCCACAGGTAGACGGTGTTGCCGTGCGCATCGCCCAGCACCTGGATCTCGATGTGGCGCGGCTCCTCGACGAATTTCTCGATGAACACGCGGTCATCGCCGAAGCTGTTGCGCGCCTCGTTCTGGCACGCGGTGAAACCTTCGAACGCCTCCTTGTCGTTGAACGCGACGCGCAGGCCCTTGCCGCCGCCGCCGGCACTCGCCTTGATCATCACCGGGTAGCCGATGCCTTTCGCGATCTCGACCGCATGCTGCGCAGTGTCGATCGCGGCGTTGTGGCCGGGGATGGTGTTGACCCTCGCGGCAGCCGCCAGCTTCTTCGACGCGATCTTGTCGCCCATCGCGGCGATCGACGCATGCTTCGGGCCGATGAAGACGATGCCTTCCTCCTCGACGCGGCGCGCGAACTCCTCGTTCTCGCTGAGGAAGCCGTAGCCCGGGTGCACCGCCTGCGCGCCGGTCTGCTTGCAGGCGGCGATGATCTTGTCCATCACCAGGTAGGACTCGCGCGACGGTGCCGGACCAATGTGCACCGCCTCGTCGGCGAGCTCCACGTGGCGGGCGTCGCGGTCGGCATCGGAATAGACGGCGACCGTCTGGATGCCCATCTTCTTCGCGGTGTGGATCACGCGGCAGGCGATCTCGCCGCGGTTGGCGATCAGGATCTTGGTGAACATCTTCATGCCCCTCACAGCGGGATGTTCCCGTGCTTGCGCCACGGGTTCTCGATCTTCTTGTTGCGCAGCATCACGAGCGATCGGCAGATGCGCCGCCGCGTCTCGTGCGGCTGGATCACGTCGTCGATGAAGCCGCGCGCGCCGGCCACGAAC
>NZ_JBFUFQ010000418.1:0-2455 GCF_056403355.1 Rhizobacter sp. P2_H3
TGCTGCACGAGCGCGTGCGCGCCCGCCGCGCGCGCGGCGACGACCCGTCGGAGGCCGACGGCACGGTGCTGGAGCACCTGGCGGCACGGCAGCAGCCGCTGGCGGTCGACGAGCAGCCGCGCTGCATCGCGATCGACGCGACCCGGCCGCTGCAGGCGGCGGCACTGGCCGCGCGCTGCCTCGCGCTGCCCCGCGCTCAGCGCGGCAGCCTGCAGGTGTTGATGCCGAACGGCAGGTAGGCCGGGCAGCGGCCGAACGCGCCGGTCAGCAGCGGCACGACCCCGATCCAGGCCCACGGGCCGAGCACCGAGAGCGCTGCCAGCGCGATGAGCGTGAGGCCGGCCCGCAGCCGCCGTGCGGGCGAGGATCTCCGAGGCGCGCGTCGGGCCTGCCGGCGGGTGGTGTCGGGACAGGGCGCAACCCTCGTCATGCAAAGCGACGGACCGCGATGTGCGAGGCGCATCGCGGCCTGCGTTGATCAAGCGCAAGGTGTGTGCCCGTGCAACGCCTAGATTGGATCGGTCACCCCGTTTCACACAGGAGAAAGCATGAAGACCGACGAGCAACTCAAGCAGGAAGTTTCGGCCGAGCTGGCGTGGGATCCCGCCACGCATGCCACCCAGATCGGCGTCGCGGTGAAGGATGGCGTCGTCACGTTGACGGGCCACATCGGCACCTTCGGGCAGAAGCATGCGGCGGTGCGCGCCGCGCAGCGCGTGGCCGGCGTCAGGGCGCTCGCGGTGGAGCTGGACGTGCGGCTGCTGAAGGAGCACCTGCGCAGCGACACCGAGATCGCTGCCAACGCCGAACTGGCGCTGAGCTGGAACACCGCGGTGTCGCCGAGTGCGGTGCAGCTGACCGTGGAACGAGGCTGGGTCACGCTGCGCGGCGAGGTCGATTGGGACTACCAGCGCCGCAGCGTCGAGAAGGCCATCCGCCCGCTGGCCGGCGTGGTCGGCATCAGCAACCTGATCGCGCTGCGCGCGCAGCCCAAGGTCGACGACCTGAAACGCAAGATCGAGGAAGCGCTGATCCGCCAGACGCTGCGCGAGAGCCAGCGCATCCAGGTGAGCGTCGAGGGCCACACCGTGCGGCTGACCGGCCGCGTCGATTCGTGGCACGAGCGCGAGGCCGCGCAGGGCGTGGCCTGGGCGGCGCCCGGCGTGCGGACGGTGGTCAACGACCTGACCGTCGGCTGACGCCCGAGGAGATCCTTCATGCATCCATTCATGCGGGCGTTGTCGCTCGCTTTCGCCTGCGCCGCGGCACTCGTGCTCGGCGGCTGCGGCTACAACACGTTGCAAGGCAGCGACGAGCAGACCCAGGCCGCCTGGTCCGAGGTCGTCAACCAGTACCAGCGGCGGGCCGACCTGGTGCCGAACCTGGTGGCCACCGTGAAGGCCGAGGCGGACTTCGAGCAATCGACGCTCACCCGCGTGGTCGAGGCACGCGCCCGCGCGACCGCGGTGCAGGCGACGCCGGCGCTCGTCAACGACCCGCAGGCGTTCCAGAAGTTCCAGCAGGCGCAGGGCGAGCTGTCGAGCGCGCTGGCGCGGTTGCTGGCGGTCTCGGAGAACTACCCGACGCTGCGCGCGAACCAGGCCTTCCGCGACCTGCAGGCACAGCTGGAGGGCACCGAGAACCGCATCGCGGTCGCGCGCAACCGCTACATCCAGTCGGTGCAGGCCTACAACGTCACGGTGCGCTCGTTCCCGTCGAACCTGACCGCGATGGCGTTCGGCTTCCAGGAGAAGCCGAACTTCGCGGTCGACAACGAGCGGGCGATCGCCCAGCCGCCGCGGGTGGATTTCGGCGCGCCGCCGCCGGCACCGGCGGCATCGCGATGAACGCCGCACGCGCGGCGCGGGTGGCACTGTGCGCGCTGTTGCTCGCCTGCGGCGTGCACGGTGCCGCCGCGCTGGTCGCGGTGCCGCCGCTGCGCGGCCACGTGACCGACCTGACCGCGACGCTGAGCGCCTCCGCGCAGGCCGAGCTCGAGCGCAAGCTTGCCGCGTTCGAGGCGCGCAAGGGCAGCCAGCTGGCGGTGCTGATCGTCGCGACGACGCAGCCCGAGCCGATCGAGGCGTACGCGCTGCGCGTGGCCGAGCAGTGGAAGCTCGGGCGGCGCAAGGTGGACGACGGCGCGATCCTCGTGATCGCGAAGGACGACCGGGCGTTGCGCATCGAGGTGGGCTACGGCCTGGAGGGCGTGCTCAACGATGCCACCTGCAAGCGCCTCATCGACGAGGTGATCGTGCCGCGGCTGCGGCAGCAGGATGTCGCCGGCGGCGTCGCGGCCGGCGTGGACCGCATGATCGGCATCGTCGACGGCGAACCACTGCCCGCGGCGGCACCGCGCGACGGCGCGCAGGACATCGGCGAGTTGCCGCGCGGCCTGCCGTTCGTGCTGCTGGCGGCGCTGGCTGTCGGCGGGGTGCTGCGCGCGGTGCTGGGC
>NZ_JBFUFQ010000419.1:0-2443 GCF_056403355.1 Rhizobacter sp. P2_H3
GCATAGATCAGCGCGAACGGCGCGCCCTTCATCAGCAGCGGCAGCAGCAGGAAGGCCGGCGCATTCACCTGCTGCCGGTACCACGCCGGCAGCCGCGCCGYGATGTTCGGCACCGTCGCATCCGAGATCAGCGTGTCGGCCCCCTTCAGGCACACTGCGCTGAACAGGTCGGGCGCGGTGCCCGGTGCCGGCTTCAGCGCCACCTTGAACTGCTTGCACGCGCCGTCCACGTCCTCGCCCATGCCGAAGCGGCCGGTCAGCATCTCGGTCTTCGGATCGCGCAGGCAGAACACGATGCGCCGGAACCCGAGCGCACGCAGCATCGTCTCCAGGATCATCCGCAACACGTCGTTGAGCTTGAAGTCCTCGACCATCGTGTTCGTGATGTCCTGGATCCCCGCACCCAGCATCGCCGCCGCCGCGTCCTGGTCGAACGGCTTCTGCTCCGGCACCGTCACGTCGATCGCGATCGTCGCCTGCAGCTCGTGCCCCGCCAGGCTGTCAGCATCGCTGACGATGGTCTTCGCGGTGCCGTTGCCGCCCGGCTGCTCCAGCAGGCGCCGCACCGGCGAGCCCGGCTGCACGCTCAGGCTCATCGCCTGCGCCAGCCCGGCCAGCCGCTGCTGCGCCAGCAGCGCCGCGGCCTGCATGTCGCGCGGGCTGATCTCGAGCACGCGTGCATAGCGCTGCGCCACCGCCGCGATCGCGCTGCTCGCGCGGCCCGGCTCGGCCTGCATCATCGCGTCGGTCACCTCGTTGGCCGCCATCGCGATCCAGCGCAACCGGTCGGCCTTCTCGCACGGCCGCGTCGGGAAATCGCCCACCGGCCGGCGCATGCAGCGCTGCAGGCTCTCGGGGAATCCCCAGGCCTTCGCGATGCCCAGCCCCAGCTCCTCGAAGCTCAAGCCCAGCACGCTGATCGACGCCGCATGCTCGCCCATCGTCGAGCCGCCCACGCCCTTGCTGCCGGTCAGCTTGCGCACCTGGCGCGCCTCGTCCGGGAAATAGAACTCCGTCAGCAACCGGCCCAGGTTCTGGAACATCGCGCCGATGAAGGCCTCCTCGCCCTCCTTCGACCCCGGCAGCAGTTCGTTGGCCAGCGAGCCGGCCATCAGCGAACGCAGGAACTCCTCCTTCAGCTGGTTCGCATGCCCCTTGTCGTGCATGTGCTCCAGCAGCACCAGGCTGAGCGCGATGTTGCGGATGCCGGCAAAGCCGATCAGCGCCACCGCGCGCGACACCGTGCTGATGCTGCCGCCGCCCGACTGCGCGTAGTGCGCGGTGTTCACCAGCCGCAGCAGCTTGTTGGTCAGCGCGACATCCTTCAGGATCTCGCTTGACAGGCTGGCCAGGCTCTCGGTCTCCGAGTTCGCGACGCGCTGGATGCGCACCACCGAATCCGACATCGCCGGGAAATCGCTCTTGTGCCGCATGCGCCGCAGCAGGAAGTCCAGCGTGCCGCTGCCGCCCTGGGCCGCCTGAGGGGCCTGCGCATCGCTGCCGGCCGGCACCAGCCACTCCTGCAGGGCCTTGCGGAACGCGGCCACGTCGGCATGCCGCTGCCCCGGGTCGCGTGCGAGGCTGCGCATCACGATCGCGCGCAACGCATCGTCGGCATCGCCGGCGGCATCCTTCGGCCACACCATGTCCTCGTGCGCCACGCGGTACATCGCGCGGAACGGATCCTTCTCGATCAGCAGCTGCCGCCCGCACAGCATCTCGGCCAGCACCAGCGCCGCCGAGAACAAGTCCATCGCCGGCGCCGGCTTCAGCCCGTGCGTCGCCTCGGGCGACATGTAGCCCGGCGTGCCGACCACCTGCTGCACATGCTGTGCATTCACGCTCGCGGCGATGCCGAAATCCATCACGCGCGCCCGGCCCTCGCCGTCGACCAGGATGTTCGACGGCTTCAGGTCGCGGTGGATCACGCCCGCGGCATGCGCGGCGCTCAGCGCGTCCAGCACGCCGAGCATCATCTCCACTGCGTCGCGCGCCGGCATCGCGCCCTTCGCGCGCAGCTGCTCGGCCAGCGTCGGGCCGGCCACGTACTCGAAGACAAGGTAAGGCTGCTGCTCGTGCACGTCGGCCTCGAACACCGGCACGATGTGCGGATGGGTCAGCCGGCTGACGCTGCGCGCCTCCTGCAGCCAGTGGCCCACCGATTCGGTGTCGGCACCGGGGCGCATCAGCTTGACGGCCACCTCGCGCTCCAGGCGCGGGTCGTGGGCGAGCCACACCGTCGCCTGCGCGCCCTTGCCGAGCAGGCGCCGCAGCTCGAAGCGGCCCAGGGTGGTCGGGCGCGTGGCCATGGCGACTGCTGGCATCGAGGGGATGACGGGCTACTGAGGACGCGAGCGCGACGCGGCCAGGCCGCGCAGGCCGCCCGCGGGCGGCGTCGCGTCATCTGCTGCCGGCGCATGGCGCGGCGACACCGGCACCGTGC
>NZ_JBFUFQ010000420.1:0-2434 GCF_056403355.1 Rhizobacter sp. P2_H3
GCTCTACGAGCTGTTGTTCGGCGGACGGATGGCGCGCTGGTTGGCCCCGCCCTTGCTCGCGCTGCCGCTCATGCTCACCGCGGCAGGGCCGGCTCATTCCGCCGAGCCCGGCCTGAGCGGCGACGTCGGTGTCGGTGCGACGCGCGCGCAGACGCAGGTGCTCGGCGCGCCCGCCAAGACCGACGCCCTGCCCTACCTGAACGTCGAGTACGGCCCCCTGTTCGCCCGCGTCGACAGCTTCGGCATCCAGGTCCTTCCGCTCGGCTACGGCCACGTCGAGCTCGTCAGCCAGTACCGCAGCGATGGCTACGATTCGACGCTGCTGAGCCGGCGCCACGACTCCGTGCCACTGGGCCTGGGCACGCTGCAGATCACGCCCATCGGCGCGTTCGGGCTGCAGGTGCTGCATGACCTGGGCAAGTCCGGCGGCAACCTCGTACAGGCACGCTACCTGGCCGAGCTGCCGCTGGGGCGGGYCACCGTCTACCCGGAGCTGGGCGTCGAATACCAGTCGCGGGCCTACGCCGGCTACTATCGCGGCACCACCGACGCCGATGCAGCCGTGCTCGGCAGCGCCTACCAACCCGGATCCGCCTTGAACCCTTCCATCGGCGCCATGATCGAGACGCGGCTCGTGGACCGCTGGTACCTCAACGCCTACGTCCGGCGGACCTTTGCCGACCGTTCCATCTCGCGCAGCCCGCTGGTCGCCAGGGGCCCGGTGAGTTCGCTGCTGATGGCCGTGAGCTACCGCTTCTGAGGCCGGGACCGACATGCACCTGAGACCGCTGCGGGCGCCGAGCCTGCGTTGCTGGCTGGCGGTGTCGATCATCGCCCTGGCGACCGGCTGCTCATCGGTCCAGCCCTGGCAGAACGCCCCGGCCCGGCCGGGGCAGCCGGCCCCCGAGGCCCCGCAGCGCTCCATCGTTGCGGCGCTCACGCTGTCGGGCGGCGGGGCCCGTGCCGCCGCCTTCGGCCTCGGCGTGCTTCGCGAGTTGAAGGACACGCGCTTCGACTGGGACGGCCACCCGACCACGCTGTTCGACGAGATCAGCCTGGTCAGCGGGGTGTCGGGCGGCAGCATCCTGGCCGCGCATTTCGCGGCCTTCGGCGACGAGACGCTGACGCGCTTCGAGCCCGAGTTCCTGCTCGATCATGTCGAGGCCGACCTGATCACGACGGCACTCACGCCCCGGGGGCTGTATCGCCTCGGTTCCCCGTGGTTCGGCCGCAGCCACCTGCTGGCCGAGCGGCTCGACCGGCTGTACGGCGGCCGCACCTTTGGCGACCTGGCGAAGCGCAAGCGCGCCCCCGACCTGCTGGTGACCGCGACCGACCTGACCACTGGCGCGCCGTTCGAGTTCTCACCCAAGCAGTTCGAGCTGATCTGCTCGGACCTCTCCAGCGTGCCCTTGTCGTTTGCGGTCGCGTCGTCGTCGGCGGTACCGATCCTGCTGACGCCGATGACGCTGCGCAACTACGCCGGCCAGTGCCCGGCGCCCCCTCTGGCGGCCCCGCCGACCGGCAGCGGCGACAGCTTTCGTGCCCGGGTGCTGCAAGCCACGGCGCGCAGCTACCTCGATGCCCACGAACGCCCTTTCCTGCACCTCGTCGACGGTGGGGTGTCCGACAACCTGGGCGTGCGGTCCTTGATCGACCAGGTGGTGGCCGGCGGTTCGTTCCAGGCGACCTTCCGCGGTGCTGCGCCCGGGTCGATCCGTCAATTGCTGCTGATCGCCGTGAACTCGGAGCGCGACCTGGCCGAACGCATCGACCGCAGCGACCGGGTGCCGAGCACCGGCCAGGTGATGGATGCGCTGCTGTTCGGTGCCGGCGCCCGCGAGACGCAGGTGACGCTGGCGATGCTCGATGAAGACGTGCAGCGCTGGAGTCGCGAGCTTCACGCCCAGCGCGGCGTCCAGGGCAGCCCGTTCGCGGCCGATGCGCAGATCAACGTGATCAGCATCAGCCTGCGTGACATCGACGACCCGGCGTTGCGACGCAGCGTGCTGCAAGTACCGACGGCCTTCACGATCGCGCCGCAGGACGTGGAGCGGCTGCAGGAGGCGGGGCGGGCCGCATTGCGCGGCTCGGCGGAGTTCCAGCGCCTGCGCCGCAGCCTGGGGGCAGCGTCAGCTTCCGAGGACATGCCTTCAGCGCCGTAGCGCCGAAAGACAGTTGAGGACCACGTCCGTCAGCCGCGAACCACTCCCACTGGATGATCAATCGGCATGGTGCCTCCCTCTGTACAGACGAGATAAAGGCCGTGCCTCACTACGAATACCGTCACACGTACCGTTGCTGACTGACCGCCTTGCAGCGGTTGCGGCCGGTCAGCGGGAGACTTCGAATGTCCGCTCACCGCGGCACTGCTGACACTGAGAGGCGCCCTCGGCAACGCTGGATGGAAAGCGGTTCGTCTGCGCCTCGACCT
>NZ_JBFUFQ010000421.1:0-2430 GCF_056403355.1 Rhizobacter sp. P2_H3
GCGTTGCGCCGCGGTGGGCAGCGACCACGCCGCCAGCTCGGCCAGCCGCTGCGGCGTGCGCCGGTAGCGCACCGGCGCGAACGGGTCGAGCACCGTGCCGCCGGCGATCGTGCGGGTGGCCGAGTTGTCGCGCAGCACGACGCGGTCGCCCCGCCATGCGCCGATGGGCGCCTGCAGCACGATCTGCACGAAGGCGCGGCCGCCGGGGGCAAGGCTGTCGGCCGCGGCGTCGACGCCGGCCAGCACGGCCACCGTGCCCATCGTGTCGCTCGCGCCGAGGTGCACGTGCACCGGCGTGCCCGAGCGCAGCGGGCGCGGCTCGCCGTGCCACAGCGTCAGCAGCGCATCGAGCCGGTCCGTCTCGACGCCGGCCCCGGCCCCGGCCCCGGCCTCGGCCGATACCAGCCATTGCCCACGCGCCACCTCGTGCTTGTCGACACCGGCCAGCGCCACCGCGCAGCGCTGGCCGGCATGCGCCTGCGTCGCGGCCTGGTTCTGCGTGTGCAGGCTGCGCACGCGGGCGTGGCGGCCGGCGGGCGAGGGGCACAGCGCCAGCTCGTCGCCGACCTGCACGCGCCCGGCATGCACGGTGCCGGTCACCACGGTGCCGACGCCGTCGAGCGTGAACGCCCGGTCGATCGCGAGGCGGAAGGCATCGCTCGCGCCGTCGCGCGGCGGCGTCTCGCGCGCCGCGGCGAACAGCAGCTCGCGCAAGGCCGGCAGGCCCTCGCCGGTCGGGGCCGCGACGGCGAGCACCGGTGCATCGGCGAGCGGCGTGCCGGCCAGCAGCGCAGMCACGTCGCCGCGCACCTGCGCGATGCGCGCGGCATCGACGCGGTCGCACTTGGTGATGAGCACCGCGCCGCGCGACAGGCCCAGCAGCGACAGCACCGCCAGGTGCTCGCGCGTCTGCGGCATCACGCCGTCGTCGGCGGCGACCAGCAGCAGCGCGAAGTCAATGCCGGTCGCGCCGGCCAGCATCGTGTGCACCAGGCGCTCGTGGCCGGGCACGTCGATGAAACCGATGCGCGGCGTGTACTCGTCGCCCGGCACATCGAGGAACGCATAGCCGAGCTCGATCGAGATGCCGCGCGCCTTCTCCTGCGGCAGCCGGTCGGTGTCGACGCCGGTCAGCGCGCGCACCAGCGTGGTCTTGCCGTGGTCGATGTGGCCTGCGGTGCCGACGATCATCCCAGCAGCTCGCGCAACGTGGGGAGCTGCCGGCCGAGCGCGTCGGCGTCTTCCAGGCAGCGCAGGTCCAGCAGCAGCCTGTCCTGCGCGATGCGCCCGATCACCGGCTGCGGCAGCGCGCGCAGCGCCGTGGCGAGCGCATCGAGCGCCGTGCCGATGCCCTTCTTCGACGCACCGGCCGGCGCGATCGCCAGCCCCGCCGACGGCAGCCGCTCCACCGGCAGCGAGCCGGAGCCGATCTGCCCCATCAGCTCGACCACCTCCACCTCGAAGCGCGGCGCCATCGCGGCGGCCACCGCCGGCTGCAGCTGCTGCGCCAGCGCGCGGATCGCGCCGGCCGGCCGCGTCAGCAGCCGCAGCGTCGGCAGGTCATGCGCGAGCCGCTCGGGCCGCAGGTACAGCATCAGCGTCGCTTCCAGCGCGGCCAGCGGCAGCTTGCTCATGCGCAGCGCGCGCTTCATCGGGAACTTGCGGATGCGCGCGATCGCGCCCTGGCTGCCGACGATCAGGCCGGCCTGCGGCCCGCCCAGCAGCTTGTCGCCGGAGAACGTGACCACGTCGCAGCCCGCCGCCAGCATCTCCTGCGGCAGCGGCTCGCGCGGCAGCCCGTACTGCGCCAGGTCGACCAGCGAGCCGCTGCCCAGGTCGGTGGCCAGCGGCAGCCCGTGCGCATGCGCGATGCCGGCCAGCGTCGCTTCATCGACCGAGTGCGTGAAGCCCTGCACCGCGTAGTTGCTGGTGTGCACCTTCATCACGAGGCCGGTGCGCGGCGTGATCGCGCGCTCGTAGTCCTGTGCATGCGTGCGGTTGGTGGTGCCCACCTCGACCATCTCGGCGCCCGCACTCGCCATCACGTCGGGCATGCGGAACGCGCCGCCGATCTCGACCAGCTCGCCGCGCGAGATGATCACCTCGCGCTCGCGCGCCAGCGCCGCGATCGTCAGCAGCACCGCGGCGGCGTTGTTGTTGACCACCGTCGCCGCCGCCGCACCGGTGATCGTGCACAGCAGGTCCTCGACGATCGAGTCGCGGTCGCCGCGCCCGCCCGAGGCCAGGTCGTACTCGAGGTTGTTCGGCGCCGCCATCACCGCCAGCAGGTGCTGCAGCGCGCTGTCGGCCAGCAGCGCGCGGCCGAGGTTGGTGTGGATCACCGTGCCCGTCAGGTTCAGCACCGTGCGCAGCCGCGGCGTGAGCCGCGCYTGCACGCGCGCCGCGAGCGCCGCCTGCAGCGCATCCGGC
>NZ_JBFUFQ010000422.1:0-2429 GCF_056403355.1 Rhizobacter sp. P2_H3
CGTGTTCGCGGTGCGCTCGCCGGTGTCGGCACGGCTGCTGCGCGTCGCGCAGGCGAGCGAGGCGACGGTGGCGCTCGGCGCGCCGCTGCTGGAGCTGGGCGACGTGGCCGGACTGGAGGTGGTGGCCGAGCTGCTGACCACCGATGCGCTGCAGGTGCGCGCGGGTGCGCAGGTGGCGATCGAGCACTGGGGCGGCGAGGCGGCGTTGCGCGGGCGGGTGCGGCTGGTCGAGCCGGGCGCGTTCACGAAGGTGTCGGCGCTCGGCGTGGAGGAGCAGCGCGTGCGGGTGCTGGTGGACATCGCGAGCCCGCCGGCCGACTGGTCGGCGCTCGGCGACGGCTACCGCGTGACGGTGCGGATCCTGACGATGGTGAAGGACGGCGTGACGAAGGTGCCGGTGAGCGCGGTGTTCCCGCTGCCGTCGTCGATGGGCGGCCAGGGCGCGGGGATGGGGGTGTTCGTCGTCGACGGGGGACGGGCGCGGCTGACGCCGGTGGTGATCGGGGCGCGCAACCCATCGGAGGCGTGGGTCCAGGAGGGCCTGCCGGTGGGCGCGCGGGTGATCGTCTACCCGCCGCCGGCGGTCGCCGATGGGGTGCGCGTGAAAGTGCGCCAGGTCTGAATGCACGCCGCCAGCCTCCGACGCGCCTTTGTGCACCGCCCTGCTCCTTCAGGGATGACAAGCGAACAAACGAAAGGCTCAATCCAGCTCGACGACGCTGCCGTGCTCCGGCACGCAACACGCGAACCCGAAACGCTCCTCGATCCCGAGCCGCAGCGCATCCGCCGCCACCGGTTCCC
Organism: Rhizobacter sp. P2_H3; assembly: GCF_056403355.1. Taxonomy (NCBI): domain Bacteria; kingdom Pseudomonadati; phylum Pseudomonadota; class Betaproteobacteria; order Burkholderiales; family Sphaerotilaceae; genus Rhizobacter; species Rhizobacter sp. P2_H3. Next base: position 802 of record NZ_JBFUFQ010000422.1, read on the forward strand.
CGTGCGTGACGAACACCTGCCGCGGCGCGCGCGGCAACGCGCCGACCCATGCGAGCAGCTCGCTGCGGTCGGCATGGCCCGACAGCGTGTCCAGGTGCGCCACCTCGGCCCGCACCGGCACGTAGGCGCCGTGGATCTTCACCGCGCTCGCGCCGCCCACCATCGCCGCGCCGCGCGTGCCCGCCGCCTGGTGGCCGGCGAACAGGATCGTGTTGCGCGCATCCGGCGCGAACGCCTTCAGGTGGTGCAGCACCCGCCCGCCCGAGGCCATGCCGCTCGCCGAGATGATCACCGACGGCATGCGCAGATCGTTGAGCCGGCGCGATTCCTCGACGCTGTTCACGATCTTCGCCGCCGCCCACATCGCGCGGCACTGCGCCTCGTCGAGCCGGTGCTCGGCCCGGTGCTTCACGTACAGCCGCGTCGCATCCGCCGCCATCGGGCTGTTCAGGAAGGCCGGCAGGTCCGGGATGCGGCGCTGCTCGCGCAACAGGTGCAGCGCATGCATCAGCGCCTGCGCACGCCCGACCGCGAACGACGGGATCACGACGATGCCGCCGCGCGCCGCCGTGCGGCTGATCACGGCGGCCAGCGCCGCCAGCGGGTCGCCGCCCACATGCTCGCGATCGCCGTACGTCGACTCGACCACCAGCCAGTCGCAGCCCGGCGGCGCCTCGGGCGGCCGCATCAGGAGATCTTCGTCGCGGCCGAGGTCGCCCGAGAACACGATCGAGCGGCCGCCCCATGCCACCCGCACGCTCGCCGCGCCCAGCAGGTGTCCGGCGCGCTGCAGGCTCACCTGAACGCCCGGGATCGGCTCGAAGGCCTCGCCGAAGCGCACGCGGCGCAGCAGGCCGAGCGCGGCCTGCGCATCCGCCTCGGTGTACAGCGGCAGCGCCGGGTGGTGGCGCGAGAAGCCGTGCCGGTTCGCGAACACCGCCTCCTCCTCCAGCAGCCGGCCCGAATCCGGCAGCAGCAGCCCGCACAGGTCGCAGGTCGCGTCGCTCGCATGCACCGGCCCGCCGTAGCCGCCCGCGACCAGCCGCGGCACGCTGCCGCTGTGGTCCAGGTGCGCATGCGTCAGCACGATCGCGTCCACCTCGCTTGCCGACGGCACCGAAGGAGCCCAGTTGCGCAGCCGCAGCTGCTTGAGCCCCTGGAACAGCCCGCAGTCGACCAGCAGGCGCCGCCCGCCATGCTCCAGCAGGTAGCGCGAACCGGTCACGGTGCCGGTCGCGCCGAGAAAGGTCAGCCGCATCGCCGCCCCCTCTCAGGCCTCGTCGGCGTCGAGCTCCAGCGCGGCGCCGTGCGCGTGGCGCTGGCGCGCGAGCCGCACCGTGTCCTGCACCTGCCGCGCCATGCCGTCGAAGGCGTTGCGCAGCGCCACGTACACGTCCTCGTGGTGGACGCGGCTCACCGTCAGCTCATGGCCAGGCAGCGTCATGTCCAGCCGCACCGCGAACGTGCGCCCCTGCTGCCGGTGCGTGTTCAGCAGCTCGATCGCCGCGCGCCCGACGATCAGGTCGGGGCAGAAGCGCTCGAGCCGCTGCAGCCGCTCGCGCACGTCGGCCTCGAGCGCCGGCGACGGGTCCATGCCGAGGAACTGGATCTGGGGAGCTTGTTTCATG
>NZ_JBFUFQ010000423.1:0-2425 GCF_056403355.1 Rhizobacter sp. P2_H3
CTGCCGGACAGCGCGCGGGCGAACACCTCGCGCACGTCCTGCGCCGAGGCGGCCTGCAGGCGCGCGAGCCACTCGCGGCTGTCGCGCAGCTGGCCGAAGGTGAACACGTCCTGCACCGCCGATTCGATGCGGCGCGACGGCTGGTCGAGCGCGCGCAGCGTGCGCACCGCGATCTGGTTGCGGGCGCGCTCGAGGCCGACGGCGTCGCTGCCGTCGGCATGGCGGCGCAGCAGCTGGGCGACGGCGTCGAGGAATTCGTCGGCCTGGGCCGGGGCGGTGGCGGCCTCGATGACGAACTGGCCGGCCGACGGAAGGATGTCGGCCGAGCACGACGCGAAGTAGGCCAGGCTGCGGCGCTCGCGGATCTCGTCGAGCAGCGGCGAGCTCATGCCTTCGCCGAGCAGCGCAGCGGCGAGCACGCTGTTGACGTGCGAGTCGTCGGCGAGCGCCGGCGCCGCGAAGCCGAGTACCGTGTGGCATTGCGCGCTGCCCGACATGCGGCGCAGCTTCAGGCCGCCGCGCCAGTCGGGCTGCGGCACCGCGTTCGCCGCGCCGGGGGGCATGGCACCGAACGCGGACTCGACGGCGCGCACGAAGGGGTCGACGTCGACCGGTCCGGCCGCGGCGACGATCACGTTGGCGGCGGTGTACTGGCGCTGCACGTAGGACAGCAGGTCGTCACGGCTGAAGCGCTTCAGGTTGGCGCGGTTGCCGATCACCGGCTGGCCGGCCGGGTGCATGCCGTAGCAGGCGCGGTCGAACATCTGGAAGGCCATCGCGGCCGGGTCTTCCTCGAACTCGGTGAACTCGTGCTCGATGACCTGGCGCTCGCGCTCGAGCTCGTCGGCCGGGAAGGTGCTGTGCAGCACGATGTCGGCGAGCAGGGCGACGAAGGCCGGCAGGTCGTGCGGCAGGCCTTCGATGTGGAACGCGGTGTGGTCCTTGTCGGTGTGGGCGTTGACCTCGGCGCCGAGGCGTTCGGCATCGAGGTTGATGCGCTGGCAGTCGCGCGACTGCGTGCCCTTGAAGGCCATGTGCTCGACGACGTGGCTGATGCCGTTGAGCTGCCGCGATTCATGCAGGCTGCCGGTGCGGATGAAGATGCTCAGGCTGACCGTCTGGCGCCACGGCATCGGGATCGCGATGGCGCGCAGGCCGTTGGGCAGGGTGGCGAGCTGGGGGCTGGGGGCGGTGGGGTTCAATTGCTGAGCCGATGTGGCAGGTCGAAAGTCCACATCATGCATGCATCGAAAGGCCTTCGATGCATCCCGTCAACCCAGGTGCACCGCCAGCTGATCGAACGTGCCGCCATACCCCTGCTCCAGCGACGGCTGCAGTTCGTCGAAGAACCGGCGCTCGGCCGCTTCCTCGCCGAACGGGCTGGCCTTCAGCCGCACGGTGGTGATGCCGCCCTGCTCCGAGAACGTCACCGCGTTCTCGATCTCCATCGGGCAGTGCTCGCTGAACGGCGCGCGCGCGATGCCGCCGTGCGCGTTGGCGAACGAGTTCAGCCACACCAGCCGCTCGCCGGTGACGATCTCGCGGTAGTTGAATCGCCCCCACATCGTCGGTGCGCCGTCGAAATGCATCGCGTAGTGGAAGAAGCCGCCGGGCTGGAATTCGAAGCGGCGCACCTCGATCGTGCAGCCCTTCGGGCCCCACCACTTCTGCAGTTGCGCCTGCTCGCTCCAGGCCTTCCAGACCACCGCGCGCGGCTGGCGGAACTCGCGGGTGATGACGAAACTCGTCGGATCAGGGTTTGCGGACATGGCGTTTTCCTTTCGGTATCGGTTTGGAGGTGGATTGCAGGAAGGCATCGAGTCGGTCGAAGCTGTCTTCCCACAGCGCGCGGTACGGGGCGACCCATTGCGCCACGTCCTGCAGCCGCGCCGCCTCGAGCCGGCACGGCCGCGTCTGCGCGGCACGGCTGCGCGAGATCAGCCCGGCACGCTCCAGCACCTTCAGGTGCTTCGAGATCGCCGGCTGCGACAGCGCGAACGGCTCGGCCAGTTGGTTGACCGTCGCCTCGCCGCTTGCCAACCGCGCCAGCATCGCCCGGCGGGTCGGATCGGCCAGCGCGGCAAAGGTCAGGTCGAGGGGATCGGAAACCGTCGCGGAGTCCATCACATAGCCTTCTCTTTATATAACCTTATGGCAATATAAAGAGCGTTCCGGCGCCTGTCAACCCGGCATGCGCCGGGCAGGTTCAGCGCAAGGCGTTCGCCATCACCGACAGCGCATTGAGGCTGCGGATGGCCTCATGCACCGTGCCGCACACGACCGAGATCGTCTCTGCATCCTCGCGCTGCACGGCTGGCCACAGCGCGAACGCATCGGCCAGCGCCGGCGTCTGGCATTGCACACGCAGCGTCGGCGCGGCGGGCAGTCGCCACGGCGCACGCGGCGCAGCGGCCACGCCCTGCAC
>NZ_JBFUFQ010000424.1:0-2415 GCF_056403355.1 Rhizobacter sp. P2_H3
CCGCGGTGCTGCAGGCCGCCATGCACGACGCGGTGCCCTGCCGCGTGCAGGCCGGCCAGCACGCCGTCGCGCTCGAGCGCATCGAGCATCGCGTCGGCCACCTCGTGCAGCGACTCGGTCACCGGGGCCTGCAGCGGCCATTCGGCATGGCGGCCTTCGCGCTCGAGCGACAGCACGAGCGGCACCTGCTGCAGGTCGAGCCGGCCGCGGCCGACCGGTGACGGCCCGTCGCCGCCGAGGCGGAACAACCCGAGCTTGATCGACGACGAGCCGGCGTTCAGCGTGAGCAGCAGGGGTTCCATCGCGGCAGGCCTTCAGTGCGGGTATTGATCTGCAGCATAGTCGGCCGGCGCCCGTCGGCCCATCATCGGCGCTGCAAGGAGGAATCCGATGAACGACTCCGCCATGACCACCGCCGGGCATCCGGCCGGGCCGCTGTCGCCCGAGCAGCTGCAGCGCATCGATGCGTGGTGGCGCGCCGCCAACTATCTGTCGGTCGGGCAGATCTACCTGCGCGACAACCCGCTGCTCGACGAGCCGCTGACGCGAGCCCATGTGAAGCCGCGCCTGCTCGGCCACTGGGGCACGACGCCCGGCCTGAACCTGCTGTACGCGCACCTGAACCGCGTGATCGCTGCGCACGGCCTCGACATGATCTACGTGATCGGCCCCGGCCACGGTGGCCCGGGGCTGGTCGCCAGCGCCTGGCTCGAGGGCTCGTACACCGAGCGCTATCCGACCATCACGCGCGACCGCGACGGCATGCGCCGCCTGTTCCGCCAGTTCTCGTGGCCGTACGGCATCCCGAGCCACGTGGCGCCGGAGACGCCCGGCTCGATCCACGAAGGCGGCGAACTCGGCTACTCGCTTGCGCACGCCTACGGTGCCGCGTTCGACAACCCGGACCTGATCGTCGCCTGCGTGATCGGCGACGGCGAGGCCGAGACCGGCCCGCTGGCCGCGAGCTGGCATTCGAACAAGTTCCTGAGCCCGGCGACTGATGGTGCGGTGCTGCCGATCCTGCACCTGAACGGCTACAAGATCGCGAACCCGACGCTGCTCGCGCGCATCGGCCGCGACGAACTCGAGCAGCTGATGCGCGGCTATGGCTACGCGCCGCACTTCGTGACCGGCAGCGATCCGGCGCAGGTGCACCAGCAGCTCGCCGCGACGCTCGACCGCGTGGTGGCCGAGATCCGCGCGATCCAGCAGCGCGCGCGCGCCGGCGGCCCGGTCGAGCGGCCGCGCTGGCCGATGATCGTGCTCGACACGCCCAAGGGCTGGACCGGCCCGAAGACCGTCGACGGCAAGCCGGTCGAAGGCACCTGGCGGGCGCACCAGGTGCCGCTGGCCGACGTGAAGACGCCGGAGCACCTCGCGCAGCTCGACGCGTGGCTGCGCAGCTACCGGCCGCAGGAGCTGTTCGATGCCGACGGCCGGCTGCGCGACGAACTGGCAGCGCTCGGCCCCACCGGCGCGCGCCGCATGAGCGCGAACCCGCATGCCAACGGCGGCGAGCTGCTGCAGCCGCTCGCGATGCCGTCGTTCCGCGAGCATGCGGTCGCGGTGCCGCAGCCCGGCGCGGTGCAGGCCGAGTCGACCCGCGTGCTCGGCGAGTTCCTGCGCGAGCTGGTGCGGCGCAACCTGGCGGCGCGCAACTTCCGGCTGTTCGGCCCCGACGAGACCGCCTCGAACCGGCTGGACGCGGTGTACGAGGTGTCGGGCAAGCAATGGCTCGCGCGCATCGACGAGGTCGACCCGAACCTCGGCACCGACGGCCGCGTGATGGAGGTGCTCAGCGAGCACCTGTGCGAAGGCTGGCTCGAGGGCTACCTGCTGACCGGCCGGCACGGGCTGTTCTCCTGCTACGAAGCCTTCATCCACATCATCGACTCGATGTTCAACCAGCACGCCAAGTGGTTGAAGACCTGCCGGAACATCCCGTGGCGGCAGCCGATCGCCTCGTTGAGCTACCTGCTCACCTCGCACGTCTGGCGCCAGGACCACAACGGCTTTTCGCACCAGGATCCGGGGTTCATCGACCACGTCGCGAACAAGAAGTCCGACGTGGTGCGCATCTACCTGCCGCCCGATGCGAACTGCCTGCTGTCGGTGGCCGACCACTGCCTGCGCAGCCGCAACTACGTCAACGTGATCGTCGCCGGCAAGCAGCCGGCCTGGCAGTGGCTCGACGTCGACGCGGCGACGCGGCACTGCCGCACCGGCGCCGGCACCTGGGACTGGGCTGGCAGCGCCGGCGAGCCGGAAGTCGTGATGGCCTGCGCCGGCGACGTGCCGACGCTCGAGACGCTGGCCGCCGTGACGCTGCTGCGCGACTACGTGCCCGACCTGCAGGTGCGCGTGGTCAACGTCGTCGACCTGTTCGCGCTGCAGCCGCCGGGGGAGCATCCGCAC
>NZ_JBFUFQ010000425.1:0-2410 GCF_056403355.1 Rhizobacter sp. P2_H3
ATCTGATCTGCTTCATCGCCGCCACCGTCGCGCGCACTGCCTCGCCGCCCTCGGCCGCTTCGCTCGCCGCCTTCGTCGCCATCCCGTCCGTCACCTTCGCGTTCTCGGTGTTCTGCGAGATCGATGCCGTCATCTGCTCGATCGACGCGCTCGTCTCTTCGACGCCCGCCGCCTGCTCGCTCGACGCCTGCGACAGCGACTGCGCCGTCGCGCTCACCTCTTCCGATGCACCCGCCAGCGCTTCCGCTCCGCTGTTCACCTCGGTCACCACCTGCGACAGCTTGTCGACGGTGGCGTTGACGTATTCCTTCATCTCGGCGAACGCGCCTTCGTAGTCGCGCTCGATGGTGCGCGTCAGGTCGCCTTCGGAGACGGCGCCCATCACCTGCACCACGTCGCCGATGCTGTCGCCGGTGGTCGACACCAGCGCGTTCAGGCCTTCGCCCATTTCCTTCTGGAAACCCTGCAGGCCGTCGAGCTCGACGCGCGCACTGAAGTCGCCGCGGTTCGCCGCCGCCACCACGTGGCGCTGGCCGTCGATCACCTGCTTCAGGCGGGCCACCATCTGCTTCACCGCGAACAGCATGCTGCTGTCGTCGCCCGGGCGCAGCGTGATCTGCGCCGACAGGTCGCCGGCCGCCACCTGGTGCAGCAGCGCCGCGGCATGGTCGGGCTCGCCACCGAGCTGCCGGCCGATCACGCGGGTGACCAGCAGGCCCAGGCCGATCGCGAGCACCACCGAGACGCCGATCACCGCCAGCATCAGCGTCCAGGTGTGGCGCACCGTCTGCTCGGCGCCGTCGTTGGTCGCCTTGGTCTGGTTCGCCAGTTCCTCGATGACCTTGGCCATCGTGGCCTCGATGTCCGAGACGGCCTTGCGCGCCGGCCCGTTGCTCTGGTCGGAGGCCTGGTCGAACTTGCCCTCCAGCACCAGCTGCGCGATCTTCTCGTTCTGCGCCAGGTAGTTCGGCAATTGCGCGTCGAGCTCCTTCATCAGCGCCTGTTCGGTCGCGCTGAGGTTGGTGGCCCGGTAGGCCTTCAGCGCGGCGTTGAACTTGTCGAGGTGCGTCGCCGAGCGCCGGATGGTCTCCTTCACCTCGGCCGGGTCCTTCATCGCCGGCAGTCGCACGTAGGAGCGCGAATGCGCGGTCAGGCGCGACCCGGCCTCGGAGATGTCCTGCAGCGGCAGCACGTTGTCGACGTAGGTCGTGTGGATCATGCCGCCCAGCTCGCTCAGGCGCGAGAGGCTGTAGCCGCCGACCAGCGCGGTCAGCACCGAGCACAGCAGGAAGCTCGCCAGCAGCTTGTGCGCCAGCTTCATCCGATGGAACCAGTTCATTTTTGTCTTCCCTTGAGTATCAGGCGGCCCGTCAGACGGCCAGCGCGTTCTGCGTGCGGTCGGCGGCGTCGGCCAGCGTGCCCAGGTCGTCCAGCGACAGCACGTGGTCGACGTTGAGCAGGATCACGAACTTGCCGCGCACCTTGCCCATGCCGTGGATGAAATCGGTGCGGATGCGGGCGCCGAAGGCCGGTGCCGGCTCGATGTCGGCGAGGGCGATGTCGAGCACCTCGTTGACCGCGTCGACGACGACGCCGATCACCTGGCGCTCGCCTTCGGCCTCGACCTCGACGATCACGATGCAGGTGCGCTTGGTCACCGGGCTCGGCGCGCGGCCGAAGCGCGCCAGCAGGTCCATCACCGGCACCACGGCGCCGCGCAGGTTGATCACGCCGCGCACGCAGTCCGGCATCATCGGCACCTCGGTCAGCGTGTGGTACTCGATGATCTCCTTGATCGCGAGGATGCCGATCGCGAACATCTCGCCCGCCAGCATGAAGGTGAGGTACTGCGCCGGCTCGGCGGCGACAGGGCGCGCCACGGCCGTGGCCGGCGCGCGGTGGGTCTGGACCAGTGCGGTCATCGCGGGACTCCTTGGTTCAGAGACTTGAATCAGAAACGGGCGAACTGCGATTCGTCCGGGCCTTCGCCCGATCCACCAGCCCCGGCGAACGCCATGCCGCCGGCGAGGTTGAAGCCGCCCGAAGCGGCGCGCTTGCCCGCCTTGGCGCTGCGCGTGGCGGCCGGCTTGCTCGGCGGCTGGCCCGAGGTCTTCGCGGCCTGCGTGGCATGGCCGCCGGCCAGCTTGAAGAACGACATGGCCTGCTGCAGCTGCTCGGCCTGGCTGCTCATCTCTTCCGAGGTGGCTGCGAGTTCTTCCGAACTCGACGCGTTCTGCTGCGTCGTCTGGCTCAGCTGGCTCACCGCCGCATTGATCTGGCTGACGCCCGACGACTGCTCTTCCGACGCCGCCGTGATCTCCTGCACCAGGTCCGAGGTCTTCTTGATGTTCGGCACCATCTGGTCCAGCAAGCGCCCCGCCTTCTCGGCCAGCTCCACGCTCGAGCCCGC
>NZ_JBFUFQ010000426.1:0-2398 GCF_056403355.1 Rhizobacter sp. P2_H3
CGCTGCAGCTCGGCCATCTGCAGCCACACGATGCCGCGCTCGAGCCGGCTGCCGCGCCGGCGCGCCCAGTCGGCCAGCCGGCGCAGCGCGAGCAGCACGGTCGCGTCGTCGCCGATCGCGGTCGCGACCTGCGCGATGTTCTGCAGCACCTGGCCGCCATCGGGCTGGCTGCGCGGGTTGTCGATGTGGCGCGCGTCGGGCAGCACCGCCGAGGCGCGCGCGTACTCGGCCTGTGCGCCCTGCACGTCGCCCTGCTGTGCCAGCTGCCGCCCGCGCTCGAGCCGCATCAGCGCCTCGTTGTGGCGCAGGCTGATGTCGAGGTGGCGGTCGTTCGGCGCCCCGGGCGTGCCGACTGCCTGCGCGGCCACCGCGATCGCGCTGTCGAGGTCGCCGCCCAGGCGGTGCGCCATCGCCATCGCGGCCTGGCAGCGCGCCACGTCGGCGCGGTTGTCCATCAGCCGGAAGCGCTCGGCGGCCTCGGCGATCAGCGTCATCGCGCGCTCGTGCTCGCCGACCTCGAGCCAGCACTGGCCGCGCAGCAGCAGGATGCGGGTGGCGCGCCAGCGGTCGTCGCGGCGCTCGAAGCCTTGCTGCGCCTCCAGGCACAGCACATAGGCGCGGTCGGGGCGGCGCGCCTGCAGCACCAGCGTGGCCGAGCGGAACAGCGTGCGCACGATCTCGCCGTCGTCGCCGCTCGCGCGCGCCAGCGCGATCGCCTCCTCGCACAGCGCCACCGCGTACGGGCCGTCGGCGCCGACGCGCTCCATCGCCTTCAGCAGCCGCTGCTCGACCTCCGACGGCAACAGCCGCTCCGGCGCGGTGTGCGGCCAGAGCGTCGGGCGGTCTTCGAAGAAATCGAGCGGGTCGCTGTCGGGCATGGGCCTGCTTGAAGTGATGGCCGGCATTGTGCAATGCGCGAGGGCTTCGACAGGCTCAGCCCGAACGGGTGACAAGCCGCAGATCGACAGACCGCACGAGCGCAGCGATGTGCCCATCAAGCAACGCCCGCGGAACCGGCTTTGCCGGGCCGCAGGGTGGCGCCCCTCGGGGGCAGGAGCGAAGCGACTGGGGGGCCGTCATCACATCAGGCCCTCAACCACAGGTAATCGCCGGCCGAGATGGCCTCGAACATGTCATCGGGCGCCTGCAGCAGGTGATCCTTCCAGTAGCGGCCGTGCTCGGCGTAGTGCGCCAGCGTCTCCATCAGCCAGCCGCCGTCGATGTCGTCGGTCATCGGCACGCGCACAATCAGCTGGGTCGACCCGGTGTCGGGATCCAGGCCGAGCTGCGCCTGGTCCTGCGCATAGACGAGCAGGTTCGATTCCAGCATCAGCCGGAAGATCGACAGCGTCCGCCCGGCCGTCGTGATGCCGTAGTCGAACTGGATGTACATCGCCTGCGGATCGTTCGTCACGTGGTCGACGATCACGCTGAAGCCCTCGACCTCGACGCGCCGCGACTGCAACACCGCCTGCACGTCCGGCAGGTCGAGCTCGCCGCACAGCGCCGTCAGCAGGTCGATGTAGCGCTCGTGGTCCGGATCGTCGCCGGCCGGCGCCTCACCCTCGGCACCTTCGGGCAGTTCGCCCTCGTTCATCTCAGCACTCATCGCTCGTTCCTCCTGGCCTGCACCAGCATCTTGGCAATGCTCAGTGCGGCCTGTTCTTCCGTGCGCGGCACCTGCAGCTGCAGCAGCTTCATCGGCAGCATCCAGTGCAGCAACTTGATCGACATCGGAAAGCCCCCCTCGGGCTGCGCCGGCTTGATGTAGTTCGCGATCAGGTAGTCGGCCACCGCCGCCAGCCCGCCGCTGTCGAGCCGGGCTCCGGCGCGCGTGCTGCCCAGCAGCGCCAGATTCAGCTTGCGCAGCGCACCGGCCGCCAGCGCGCCGTTGCCGGTGTCGGCCGCCTTGTTGAGCTCGCGGTCGATCACGGTCTTCTGCACCACGCCCAGCATGCCCTTCTTGCAGCGCTGCAGCGGGATCTTCGAATCGAACACCCTGCGCGGCGATCCGCCGCGGCCCGGCTCATCCGATTTCTCGGCCAGGCTGCGCGCGCGCGCCAGCTTGTCCTGGCGCGATTCCTCGCCGCCGCCGCGGTCCTCGTCATCGCCCGAATCCTGCGACTGGTCCTTCAGGTTGACGGCTTCGGTGCCGGTCTGCTGCGCCTCTGCCGAGTGGAAATCGTGATCGTCTTCGTCACCGCCCGCGATGCCGTTCGCACCGCGGCGCCGGCTCTTGCGCGCCTTGTTGGTGGTCGACCGCTTGGGCCGCGCGCCCGGCCGGTTGCCACCCACGTGGCGGCCCTGCCCGCCGGAGCGGTGCGGGCCGTGGTGCTCGTGGCTCTGGTGCGTGGCCTGCGGCGTCGCCGCCGGCGCGGCATGCGCGGTGGTCGCGGCG
>NZ_JBFUFQ010000427.1:0-2379 GCF_056403355.1 Rhizobacter sp. P2_H3
GGACGCGGCCACTCGTCGGCGCTGGGCACCGGTGCGGCGCGCGCGACCGGCGCGGTGACGGGGTCGAGGCGGCGCGGCGGCGCGAGCTCGGGGTTCTTGCGGCGGCGCAGCTCCAGCGCCTCGAAGGCCATCAGCGCCGCCGCCACGTGCTTGCAGTTCAGCCCGACCGGGCACGAGCAGACGCCGCGCACCTGCAGCCCGAGCCGCCGGTCGACCGGCAGCTCGATGCGCTGCTCGTAGACGTGGGCGCCGCTGCCGCGCATGCGCGTGAGCAGCGCGAGGCCGTCGATCTGCATCGCCAGCAGCGCCTGCTCGGGCTGGAGTGCCATCGCCCGCGTCAGCGTCACGCGGTCGAACTGCTGGCCGAAATCGAACTCGGGGGGAATGGAAAATTCGGTCATGGGCTGCGGGCCATTGTCGTTCAGCCGGCGGGCGCATCCATGCGATGCTGGCGCCCCATGCAAAGACGCCTTTTCATCGCCGCGGCGGCCTGCGGGGCCGCGCCGGCCACGGTTTCGTCTGCAGTGTCGTCAACGGAATCGCCGCTCACCACGGTGCATCCCCGCCCCCTCGTCTTCCCGGCCGATTTCGGCGCGCATCCCGCGACGCGCACCGAGTGGTGGTACGTMACCGGCTGGCTGCAGGCGCAGGCCGACGCAGCGCCCCTCGGCTTCCAGGTCACGTTCTTCCGCTCGGCCACCGGGCTGGCCGCGTCGCCGAGCCGCTTCGGCGCGCAGCAGCTGGTGTTCGCGCACGCGGTGCTCGGCGACGTGGCCGGCAGGCGGCAACGCCACGACCAGCGCATCGCGCGCGCCGGCTTCGGCATCGCCGACAGTGCCGAGGGCGACACCCGCGTGCTGCTGCGCGACTGGTTCCTGCGCCGCGAGGGCAGCGCCGGCGCGAGCCGCTACACGACCCGCGTCGCGAGCGACAGCGGCGGCTTCGCGTTCGAGCTGTCGTTCGAGGCCACGCAGCCGGTGCTGCTGCAGGGCGAGGCGGGCTGGTCGCGCAAGGGGCCGAAGCCGCACGAGGCGAGCCGGTACTACAGCCAGCCCCAGCTGCGCACCAGCGGCACGCTGACGCTGGACGGCCGTGCACGCGCGGTGCAGGGCCGCGCCTGGTTCGACCATGAATGGAGCGACCACGCGCTGCCCGACGACGCGGTCGGCTGGGACTGGATCGGCATGAACCTGGACGACGGCAGCGCGCTGATGGCGGTGCGGCAGCGGCGCGCCGACGGCACGCCGTACTACGCCGGCGGCAGCTTCCGCGCGCCGGGGGGCGAGGTGCGCAATTTCGGGCCCGGCGAAGTGCGCTTCGTGCCGGGCCGCCGCTGGAGCAGCCTGTTGTCGCGTGCGAGCTACCCGGTCGAATGGGCGGTCGAGACGCCGGCGGGCCGCTACCGGGTTCGCGCGCTGTTCGATGCGCAGGAACTCGACAGCCGCGCCAGCACCGGCGGCTTCTACTGGGAGGGGCTCAGCGAGCTGATGGACGAGTCCGGCCGCAGGCTCGGACTCGGCTACCTGGAGATGACCGGCTATGCCGGCCGGCTCCGCATTTAAAGTTTCTGCGCCTGCATGAAGTCGTCGAACGCGGCTTCGGCGAAGCGGAACCACAGCACCTGGTCGGCGCGGAACTTGGTGTAGTCCTCGTAGACCTTCTTCCAGGCCGGGTTCTTGCCCGACAGCTCGCTGTAGTAGTCCATCGACACCTTGAAGCAGGCTTCCATCACGTCCTTCGGGAAGCGGTGCAGCTTGGTGCCGGCGCCGACCAGCTGCTTCAGCGCACCCGGGTTGCGGGCGTCGTATTTGGCCTGCATGTCGACGTGCGCGTGCGACGACGCGGCTTCGACGATGGCCTTGTACTCCGGCGTCAGCGCATCGTAGGCCTTGGTGTTGATGAACAGGTCGACCTGCGGGCCGCCTTCCCACCAGCCGGGGTAGYAGTAGTKSGGCGCSACCTTGTTGAAGCCGAGCTTCTGGTCGTCGTACGGGCCGACCCATTCGGCGGCGTCGATCGTGCCCTTCTCGAGCGCGGGGTAGATGTCGCCGCCCGGCAGGTTCTGCGGCACGGCGCCCAGGCGTTCGATGATGCGGCCGGCAAAGCCGCCGATGCGGAACTTCAGGCCCTTCATGTCGGCGACGGCGTTGATCTCCTTGCGGAACCAGCCCCCCATCTGGGCACCGGTGTTGCCGCCGGGGAAGTTGATGATGTTGTAGTTGCGGTAGAAATCGCGCATCAGCTTCAGGCCGTTGCCTTCCAGCATCCAGGCCGTCATCTGGCGCGAGTTCAGCCCGAACGGGATCGAGGCGCCGATCGCGAAGGTCTCGTCCTTGCCGAAGAAGTAGTACGGCACGGTGTGCGCCATCTCCACGGTGG
>NZ_JBFUFQ010000428.1:0-2369 GCF_056403355.1 Rhizobacter sp. P2_H3
GGCGGGGGCGGGGGCGGGGGCGGGCGGGGCGGCCACGGTGGCGGAGGAGGCGGTTTCGGTGGCGGCGGCGCCTCGGGCAGATGGTGACGGTCGCGTCCTGGCGGCGCATCTGCTGTGAGCCCGGCGGCTTGCCGGGTCCGTACGGGGGCCTCAGCCCACCAGCGTCCTCATCGCCGCCAGCGCCACCGCCGGATCGGCGATCGCGTGGTAGACCGGCGGGATCGGCCGCTCGATGCCGAGCAGTCCGTACACCGCATGCATCGCGCTGCGCACCGAGTACTCGACCGTGAAGACCACGTCTTCGGGGATCTCGACGTACTGCCCGAGCAGCGCGTAGTTCAGCGCGCCCTTCGGCACCACTGCCGGCCGGTCGCCGGCCTCGCGGCAGGCGAACTCGCTGGTGATGTACGGCATCATCACCGGGATCGCGGTGCTGGTGGCGAGCAGCTGGTCGAGGATGTCGGTGAAGCCGAGGTGGCGGACCAGCTCGGTCAGGATCTCGCGGCCGCTGCAGTCGGCCATCGGCTTGTCGACGAAGTTGCCCGGCTTGTCGACGAACAGCCCGTAGCCCCACACCGTCCAGACGCCGTCGGGCTGGTTCGCGAAGTGCGGCGCATGCGGCACGACGATCGACATCAGCCAGTTCGAGTCCTTGAACGTCATCAGCCCGCCGGTGCCGGGCTCGTTGCCCGAGAACTCGCGGATGCGCTGGATCAGCGCCGGGTTGCGCAGCGTCAGCGTGAACGACAGCCACTTGCTCAGGTCGACGTCGCCGCAGAAGGCCTGCGGCCGGCCGAAGCCCGGCGCCTTGCGCGCGAGGCGCTTCCACAGCGTCCAGGCGCCGTCGAGCGGCTCGCGCACCAGCTCGGCCGCACGGTCATGGCCGCCGCGGCGCGAATCGGCCGTCATCGACCCGAGCGTCAGGAACACCTTGTCCTCGCGGCCGAGGTCGATCCTGAACGGCCGGCCGTTGCGCTCGCCGTGCAGCGTGTCGATGCGCCGGCCGCTGCCGTCCTCGATGAAGTCGGCATCGAGCACGCGGCTGCCGTGTTCGAACACGACGCCGTGCGTGGCCAGCCACTCCTGCATCGGCCTCACCACCGAGTCGTACTGGTTCAGCGGCGTGCGCCGCACCCCGCCGAGCGTGTGGATGCGCGGGAACTCCTGCAGGAAGCGCAGCATGTAGCGGCGCAGCTCGACCGCGCTGTGCCAGTTCTGGAACGCGAAGGTGGTGCGCCACATCGCCCAGAAGTTCGTCTCGAAGAAGTGCGGGGCGAACCAGTCGTCGATGCGGCGCGTGCCGAGCAGCCGTTCCGGCGTGACRAGCAGCCGCACCAGGTCGAGCCGGTCGTGCAGGTCGAAGCCGAGCTCGCTCGCGTCCAGGATGTGGTGTTGGCGGTCGATCAGCCGTGCCTGCGCGTGCGTCAGCACCTCGGCGTTGAACTGCCGCACCTCGTCCTTCACGCTGCGCGATGCATCGCCGAGCGAGGGCACGCCGGCCAGCACGTCCCACAGGCACACGTAGGCCTCTTCGGTCCACATGCGCCCGCCGCGCGTCAGGAAGCCGCCGGTCGGGTCGCCGCTGCCGTCGAGCGCGCCGCCGGCGACCGGCAGCTCCTCGAGGATGCGGATGTCGCGGCCGCGCCAGCCGGCGTCGCGGATCAGCAGCACGGCGGCGGACAACGCGGCGATGCCGCTGCCGACGATGAAGGTGCGCGGCGAAGAGGGAAGGCTCATGGTCGTGTGGGAAGAGTTCAGGGGCTGCCGACATTGAAAGCGCACGAGCGCGGCGCCGGCTTGATGCCGGTCAAGCAGTGGCGTCAGGTCGCGCAGAAGAGCGCCGACTGCGGCCACAGCCCGTGGCCGAGCGACCAGCCGGAGCCGATCACCAGGCACAGGCCGGCGAGCCGGATGCTCCAGGCGAGCGCGCGCCGGTCGAGCCGCGCCCACAGCAGCGGTGCGCCCCAGAGCGTGAGCGATGACGCCGCGCCGAACGCGATCATCACGCCGGCACCGGCCAGGGCGCCGTCCGCGAGCGCCGCGAGCACCAGCGCCGACTGCAGCAGCCCGCACGGCCAGGCGACCCACAGCGTGCCGGCAGCGCCCGCCTTCAGCGGCCCGGCCATCACCTGCCAGCCGTCGGCGCGCGGCGCGTGCGGCACGGCCGGTGCCTGTCCGAGCTGGGCGAGCCAGCGCGGCTGCCGCCCGCTGAACAGCAGCCACAGGCCGAGCGCGATGCCGGCCACGTGCAGCAGCGCCCACAGCGGCCGCAGGGCCGGCGTGGCCTGGCCGAGCCAGGCGAGTGCCGAGACGCTGGAGGCGACCAGCGCGCCGCCGAGCGCGTAGCCGAGCAGCCGCCCGCCCTGGAA
>NZ_JBFUFQ010000429.1:0-2351 GCF_056403355.1 Rhizobacter sp. P2_H3
GCTGTGGAGCGCCCATCGGGACCGGCCGGCGAGCCACAGCCTCCCCACCTGCGCCTTTGCCAGCACCGATAATCCAAGCCATGAATCCGCTGCTCAGCAAGCTCCACCCCTATCCCTTTGAGCGGCTGCGCGCCCTCACCCGCGACATCACGCCGAACCCGGCGTACAAGCCCATCAGCCTCGGCATCGGCGAGCCCCGCCACGCGACACCGAAACTGATCCTCGATGCGCTGTCGGCCAGTTTCTCCGGCCTCGCCAGCTACCCCGCCACCGCCGGCGACATCGCGCTGCGCCAGGCCTGCGCCGATTGGGTCGAGCGCCGCTACGGCGTCAGGCTCGATGCCGCTACGCAGGTGCTGCCGGTCAACGGCTCGCGTGAAGCCCTGTTCGCACTGGCCCAGACCCTCGTCGATCCGACCCGGCTCGGTGCCACCGTTGTCTGCCCGAATCCGTTCTACCAGATCTACGAAGGCGCAGCGCTGCTGGCCGGCGCGCAGACCTTCTTCGCCAACAGCGACCCGGCCCGCAACTTCGCGGCCGACTGGGCCCAGGTGCCCGACGAGGTCTGGGCGCGCACCCAGCTGCTGTACGTCTGCTCGCCGGGCAACCCGACCGGCGCGGTGATGCCGCTCGACGAGTGGCGGCGCCTCTTCGAGCTCAGCGAGCGCTTCGGCTTCGTGATCGCCTCCGACGAGTGCTACTCCGAGATCTACTTCCGCGAAGACCCGCCGCTCGGCGCACTCGATGCCGCGAAACAGCTCGGCCGGGCTGACTTCCGCAACCTTGTCGTGTTCACCAGCCTCTCCAAGCGATCCAACGTGCCCGGCATGCGCTCCGGCTTCGTGGCCGGCGACGCCGCCGTGCTGAAGCAGTTCCTGCTGTACCGCACCTACCACGGCAGCGCGATGAGCCCGATGGTGCAGCAGGCCAGCATCGCCGCCTGGCGCGACGAGGCCCACGTGGTCGACAACCGCGACCAATACCGCCGCAAGTTCGCACAGGTCACGCCGCTGCTCGCCGAGGTGCTCGACGTGCGCCTGCCCGATGCCGGCTTCTACCTGTGGGCCGCCGTGCCCGGAGGCGACGACGTGGCCTTCGCCCGCGGCCTGCTGGCTCAATACAATGTCGCGGTGCTGCCCGGCAGCCTGCTGGCGCGCGAGGCACAGGGCGTGAACCCTGGCGCAGGCCGCATCCGCCTGGCCCTGGTGGCCGAGGTCGAGGAATGCCTGGCCGCCGCAGAACGCATCGTTTCCTTCGTCAAGTCCGTCTGACCCCGAGAACCCCATGAGCCAACAGCAACTGCAAAGCATCATCGACCTCGCCTGGGAAGGCCGCGCCCAGATCAATGCCGTCAACTCGCCCGAAGTGCGCGAGGCCGTCGAATCGGTGATCGCCGACCTGAACAAGGGCCGCATCCGCGTCGCCGAGCGCGAGAGCGTCGGCCAGTGGAAGGTCAACCAGTGGGTCAAGAAGGCGGTGCTGCTGTCGTTCCGCCTGAACGACAACCAACTGATGCATGCCGGCGAACTGACCTTCTTCGACAAGGTCAAGACCAAGTTCTCGCACATCAGCGATGAGGAAGTGCGTGCCGCCGGCGTGCGCGTGGTGCCGCCGGCCGTCGCGCGCCACGGCAGCTACCTCGCGAAGAACGTGATCCTGATGCCGTCGTACGTCAACATCGGCGCCTACGTCGACGAAGGCACGATGGTCGACACCTGGGCCACCGTCGGCTCGTGCGCCCAGATCGGCAAGAACGTGCACCTGTCGGGCGGCGTCGGCATCGGCGGCGTGCTGGAGCCGCTGCAGGCCAACCCGACCATCATCGAGGACAACTGCTTCATCGGCGCCCGCTCCGAGGTGGTCGAAGGCGTGATCGTCGAGGAGAACTCGGTCATCTCGATGGGCGTCTACATCGGCCAGAGCACCAAGATCTACGACCGCGCGACCGGCGAAGTCACCTATGGCCGCATCCCGGCCGGCTCGGTGGTGGTCAGCGGCAACCTGCCCAGCGCCGACGGCAAGTACAGCCTGTACTGCGCCGTCATCGTCAAGCGCGTCGACGCGCAAACCCGCGCGAAAACCAGCATCAACGAACTGTTGCGCGCCTGACCCCTGAACCCGCCGGCCGGCGTGCCATGATGCCTTCTTCCGTTCAACAAGGTCCCGAAAGGACACAGCGATGACAGCAGCCTCCAACGGCGGCAACATGGAACGCGTGCTGCGGCTGATGGCCGACAAGGGCGCCTCCGACGTCTACCTGTCGGCCAACACGCCGATCCTGATCAAGATCAACGGCCAGATCCTGCAGCTGAGCGACCAGCCGCTCACCGCCACCCAGCCCCGCCAGCTGC
>NZ_JBFUFQ010000430.1:0-2339 GCF_056403355.1 Rhizobacter sp. P2_H3
CCTGGAAGGCCCCCGTTCCGGCACGCAGGCGGAGTTCGATTTGCGTGGGCGCACCACGCTGCGCCTGTCGGAGGCCGCGGTGCCGGAGGAACGGCGATACGACCATGGCGAATGGATTCGCCTTTCGGCCGGCGACGCGAACGGCGGCGTCGCTTCGTCGATGTCGCTGTCACTGAGCCGCGCCGTCGGCGCACCCATTCGGCTGAGCGAGCTGCGTCCGGTGGCGCTGCGATTCGCCGAACGGCGAGCCAGCGCAACCGGCGTTGCGGCGGTCGTCTCGAGCATCGAGGGTGGAACGATCACGTTGCCTGCCACGGGTGAGAGCGTCAAGCTCGCGGCCGGCGACTGGCTCGAGCTGGACGGGCTGGTGATCGAGCGTTGCGAAGTCCTGGCGGACGGGCTGCTGACGCTGCGGCTCAACGGCTCCGCCGGTGCAATGCGGCTGAGGGTGGGTGAATTCGAACGCTCGCTCAAGCCGAGCTGGCTTGAATACGCGGCCCGCCACCATCTGATGAAGCTGCTCTGGGGGGCGGCGGCTGTCCTGTGGGGTGCCTTGGCATGGATGCGAAATCAGTTCTCCGACGTGCACTGAGCGGCGCCGTGGCCATGGCGCTCGTCGTCGCCGCAACGGCAGCGACGGCGGCCTCCGACACGACCTTCCTCTCTGCCGAGGAGTTCGGCGAACAGTTGCTCGCCAATGTCGTCCGGATCCGTGCGATCGATCACCAGGAGCACGGGTTCGGACTCATCGTCGGAGCCACGCAACGTCACCTGCTGATCGCAACCGCGCGCCACGTGGTCGGGGGCAGCGAGGATGGCCGCATCGAGGTCATGTTCTGCAAAGCCGCGAGCGAGAAGCCGATCGCCGCCGAACGAGTCGGCGAGTTCAATGCGGATGCCGCCGACGTGGCGTTGCTTCGCGTGGCGAGGCCCGAGGGCTTCTCGGTGCGAACGCGCGCGCTCGCTGACGAGGCGGTCATCGTGCGTGGCGTCGGAACATGGCTGTTGGGCGAGGCGCAGCAGTGCGGTCTTGCACCTCGCAACGGCGCGGTGGCCTACCCGCGCGACGATCGCGACAACCTGCGCATCGAGTTTCCCGGTGCGCTGGGTGGCGCTTCGGGTGGGCCTGTGTTGAGCGGCTACGGCGTCGTCGGCCTCATCACGGACGCCAGCGACCTGAGCTACATCGTCTACAGCGCGGCCGCGCTCGCAGCACGCGTTGCCGTGCAGATGCCCGGCGCGTGGCAACTCGAGGCGGCGCGCAACATACCGCCGACCGATCCTCGTGCCGCCCAGGTCGACTTGTCAGAGACCTTGAACCTGTACCTTTTCAGCGTGCGCAACCTGCATGGCCTGCTTCAGCAGCCCGCAGTGCCGCAAAAATTGTTCTTCGACTTCAGCCGCGACTACAACACGGCCATCAACAGGTTCCGCGATGCTCGCGATCGCTACGACGGGGCACTGAGCCGCCATTGGCCGCCGAACGTGCTGCCGATGTGGGTCGCTGTGCGCGACCGCCTGTGGGCGGTGCACGAAGTGTTCTGGAAACTCAACGCCGGCGACGCGCGAACCATCTTCGAGACGAAGTCGTCGCCTCCGGAAGTGCAGGCGCGCATGCGTTCTCTCTCGTCCGAACTGGACACATTGCAGTCCGGGATCACGGATTTTCTGCAGGTTCTGAACCGAAGGAGCTCACCATGAATCCTCCACGCGCCCGGACGCCAATCCGCCACCTGTCGCTTCTCTCGGCAGTTGCCGTGCTCATGGCCTGCGGAGGTGGCACCGAGGCCCTGTTCGTGCCGTTCTTCAGCTTTGTCTTTCAAGATAATCTCGACAATCCGACGTTCAACATGTCGTTGAAGCCCGGCGACGACTGCAGCACCAAGGGCACCCTGCCTGGCGGCGCCAACATGGATGTTTTCAACGTAGGGTCCGCCGCGCTGACGGGTACTTACGACGGCCGTGACCTCTCCATCACGCTCAGCCAGCCGTTGGGCAGCTATCAGGGAACCTACAACGGCCACTTCGTCGATCGGGACAACATCAGCTTCAAGCCGGCACCGGGCGGCACGGGCACGCCCTTCACCGTCACGCGCAACTCCAATGGCGAGCCCCTGCGCAGTTGCCCCTGAAGATCGAGGTGTGGCCCAGGCGGAACGCGCTAACCAGGGCCTGCCCACAGCGTGTCGGTCAGCAATTGGGCGATCACCTCGTCGAAGAAGTCCGTGCCCTCCAGTGCGACGCGCGTCTCTCCGGCTGGCAGGAGGTTGCGCTCGGCGAGCGTGACGCGCACCTGGTCGATGTCCTCCGCCAGGATGAGCAGCGTCCTGATCTCGTAG
>NZ_JBFUFQ010000431.1:0-2330 GCF_056403355.1 Rhizobacter sp. P2_H3
GTGGTCCTGGTGCATCACGATCGGGATGCCGGGGTACATCTCGGCAGCGGCCTCGACCATCTTGCGCAGGAAGGGCTCGCCGGCGTACTTGCGCGCACCGGCCGAGGCCTGCAGGATCACCGGGCTGTCGGTGCGCTCGGCCGCCTGCATGATGGCCTGGATCTGCTCCAGGTTGTTGACGTTGAAGGCCGGCACGCCGTAGCGGTGCTCGGCGGCGTGGTCCAGCAGTTGTCGAAGCGACATCATCGGCATCGGAAGCTCCTCATGCGGCCAGCAGGTTCTTGCGCTGCTCGACGAGCCGCATGACCATCGGCGTGAAGATCAGCTGCATCGCGAGTTCCATCTTCCCGCCCGGCACCACCAGCGTGTTGGCGCGCGACATGAACGAGTCGTGCAGCATCGACAGCAGGTACGGAAAATCGATGCCGCGCGGGTTGGCGAAACGGATCACCACCAGGCTCTCGTCGGCGGTCGGGATGGTGCGCGCGATGAACGGGTCCGAGGTGTCGACCACCGGCACGCGCTGGAAGTTGATGTGCGTGCGCGTGAACTGCGGGCAGATGTACTCCACGTACTCGTGCATGCGGCGCAGGATCACGCTGGTCACCGCCTCGGTCGAATAGCCGCGCGTGCTGCGGTCGCGGTGGATCTTCTGGATCCACTCCAGGTTGATCACCGGCACCACGCCGATCAGCAGGTCGGCGAAGCGCGCCACGTCGACCTTGTCGGTCGTCACCCCGCCATGCAGGCCCTCGTAGAACAGCAGGCTGCTCGGCGGCAGCGGCGCCCACGCGGTGAAGGTGCCGGGCGGCTGCCCGTACGGCGCCGCCTCCTCGTCGTTGTGCAGGTACTTGCGGCTTTGCCCGG
The DNA here is from genome assembly GCF_056403355.1 of Rhizobacter sp. P2_H3. NCBI lineage: Bacteria > Pseudomonadati > Pseudomonadota > Betaproteobacteria > Burkholderiales > Sphaerotilaceae > Rhizobacter > Rhizobacter sp. P2_H3. The sequence goes on from NZ_JBFUFQ010000431.1 coordinate 868, forward strand.
TGCCGGTCTCGGCATAGCTGCGAAACAGCTCCTGCAGCTCGGCGAACAGGTTGGCGTCCTCGCCGAAGTGGCTGAAGTGCGGCCGGTGGTTCTGCTCGGCCTCGGCCATCGCCGCCTTCATGGCCTCGCGGTCGTAGCGGTGGAAGCTGTCGCCTTCGACGATCGCGGCCGCCACGCCCTCGCGGCGGAAGATGTTCTCGAAGGTCTTCGTGACCGAGGTGGTGCCGGCGCCGGACGAGCCGGTGATGGCGATGACGGGGTGCAGCGCGGACATGCCGATGCCCCTCAGACCGTGGCCGCGAACAGGCCGCGCTTGCCGAACAGCGGCGAATCGTAGGCCGCCGCCGGTTCGTCGCGGTGGTAGGTCTCGATGCGCGCCACCTCGTGGCGCGAACCGAAGACGAAGCCGATGCGCTGGTGCAGCGCGTCGGGTTGCACCTCCATCAACCGCGAGCGGCCGGTGCTCGCGCCGCCGCCGGCCTGCTCGATCAGGAACGAGATCGGGTTCGCCTCGTACAGCAGGCGCAGCCGGCCGGCACGCGACGGGTCCTTGCTGTCGCGCGGGTACAGGAACACGCCGCCGCGCATCAGGATGCGGTGCGTCTCGGCCACCAGCGAGGCGATCCAGCGCATGTTGAAGTCGGCACCGCGCGTGCCGGTCTGGCCGGCCAGGCATTCGTCGACGTAGCGCTTGACGGCCGGTTCCCAGAAGCGGCTGTTCGATGCGTTGATCGCGAACTCGCAGGTCTTCTCCGGGATGCGCAGGCCGGGGTGGCTGAGCACCCATTCGCCGAGCAGCGGGTCGAGCGTGAAGGCATGCGTGCCGCGGCCCAGTGTCAGCACCAGCATGGTCGACGGGCCGTAGATCGCATAGCCGGCGCAGACCTGCTGCGTGCCGGGCTGCAGGAAATCCTGCGGCTGCGGATCCTGCCCGGGCGCGACCGCGCGCAGCACCGAGAAGATGCTGCCGACCGCGACGTTGACGTCGATGTTCGACGAGCCGTCGAGCGGGTCGAACAGCAGCAGGTACTTGCCGCGCGGATGCTCGGGCGGCAGCGTGTACGGCGCCTCCAGCTCCTCGGACACCATGCCGGCCGTGTGACCGCCCCACTCGGTGGCGCGCAGGAACAGCGCGTTGCCCAGCACGTCGAGCGTCTTCTGCTCCTCGCCCTGCACGTTGCCGGTGCCGGCGCTGCCGAGCACGCCGTCCAGTGCGCCATAGGCCACCTTGCGCGCGATGGTCTTGCAGGCGAGCGAGACATCGGTGATCAGCGCGTTCAGGTCGCCGGTGGCCTCGGGATGGCGGCGTCGTTCCTCGATCAGGAACTGGGTCAGGGTCGATCGTCCTCCGCTGAGCATGGCGTGTCTCCTGGTTTACTGGTGGATCGGTGTGCGCACCGGCAGGCGGGCCAGCAGGTCGGCAGGCGCATCGAGGCGCCACACGCCGGCGGCCGGAGCGGGGC
>NZ_JBFUFQ010000432.1:0-2285 GCF_056403355.1 Rhizobacter sp. P2_H3
TGACAGGCCTCATCGCATCCTCATCGGTACACGGCACGATGATCAGATTCGCGGCGCCTCAGTTGAGTTTCCGACCGGCAACTCTGGTTGAAATTCGAAGCCCCGACCGTGCCTCATGAATGTCAGGTCTCCGACGCTCGATCCGAGCCGGACCAATGTCGCCGGTGGGTCGATGTGCGCCGGTCGCTGCACCAGCATGAACGTCGGCGCCGGGCCTGAACTAGGTCTCTCGACCTGGCACCGTCAGCAGTGGCTCGCCACCAACAGCGGACTGGCCTCAACGGATTTGCAATCCCCTGATCACATTAATAATCAACTACTTGCGGCCTCGCTACATCCCCGCTTCAGCAATCTACGCTGCTTGGCAGCGGCAGTGCATCTTTGCCATAAGCCAAGTTTGCATCGCTGCCCTCGTGAAACCGCGAATCCAGTTCCACGCCGTTACATGTCTCGATGGCAACGGTCAGCAAGAAATTTGCCTCATCGATCGCGCGCAGCAGAAGCGCAAAGTCAGGGTCATGCAAGAGCCGTCGACGCAGTGCTTGCCAAACGACGTCAATTTTGAGTGCTGCTTCTGGCGAAACGAGGCCCATGACTCCAGGATCAACCAACGCCGTTCGCGTGTATGTGCGATGGCGCACATACAGGGGGAACGGACCGCCCTGGGCTGATTGATGTCAGCTTTCGTCTATGTTCGCTCGCGCACAGTTTCCGGGAGCGCCGCCCGTAAGGGTGAGTTGCGCGCAGGCTCCTGATCATCCGTTCGGCAGCACCACGCCGAGTGGGAGCAGATTTCATGATGCATACCTTCCTGGCCGAGAAACGCGACGAGTTGCGCCATTAAGTGCATCAGGAAGCCGGAGCGTACCCGGTCCGGCGCCGAGCCTAACAGCGTCATAACGTCTGGCGAGCTACCAGCTAGCGCCGCAAGACGAGGAAGGGCGCTGTCGAGCGCCGCGACGCAAGTGGCGGGGCCGTCACGTACCGGGCCAAGCTCAATGTTGTACGTTCGGCGTCACCGACGGGAACGCGAACTCGCGCCCGACCATGGCGCGCGCGTACAGATAGTTCTCGAGGCCTCGCGCGCTGAGCGCGTCCAACTCAACATGCCCTTCAATGTCGCAAGGAAACACAAGCGCACGGCCATACAACCAGAGCGACTGGTACCGAAGGTCATGAGAGCAGTTCATGATTTGACCCGAAGACGGAGGCACCGACAACGCGCCGGACGCACGGATACATTCTGGGCGCTTCGGAGCGATGGAAAAGCAGGACACGCTCGCTAGACGCTGTAAGCGAGGAGGCCACCCGTCTGTTGCCTGCCCACCAGCGCCTCGAGCGCTCGAAGGGACTTGCTTGAGGAGCTGACAGCACGTGGGACAGCGCACAGACTTGGCTCCTCCTAGATGCAACGCTGCTACGTCGGTGTTCAAGTTGCGAGGCTCAGGTGAACAGTTTTCTTCGAGACGCTCCGGGCTCAGGCGGCTTCCTGAGAGGCTTGAAATGCTGGTTTCACCCCCAGTGGGCCTTCGAGCCAACTCCAGGGAAGAAGAGCGCATTCCTCCATGCGCCGCAGCAGCCGTTCGACGTGAACGGCGGCCTGACTGTCATGGTGGTGGACGACAACCCCAGCCATCTCATGAAGGCCTCTGAACTGCTCGAACAATGCGGCATCTCGGCCCTGCTCCCTTCGGACGGTGCTGAAGCGGTCCACCTTGCCTGCGAACGGAGCTTTGGCGTCATCCTGATGGACCCGCAAATGCCGGTGCTGGATGGGCTGCAGGCGACTTCGAGAATTCGGCAATTCGAAGGGGCGCACTCCCGTCGCCGAACCCCAGTGGTGGCGTACAGCACGTCAAAGGGTCCCAAGACCATACTGAATCGCCCCGGCTTTCGAGGAGGCCGGTTGGTGTGAGTCAGGCCGGGATGGCCTGACGGGTGGCGAGTTGCCGGTGGTAGTTTGCCTCGGCTTCGACTGGCGGGATGTAGCCGATGGGCTCGAGCAGCCGGTGGTGGTTGAACCATGAGACCCATTCGAGCGTGGCCAATTCGACGGCTTCCTTGGACTTCCAGGGCGCCCGCCGATGGATCAACTCGGTCTTGTACAGCCCGTTGATCGTCTCGGCCAGCGCGTTGTCGTAGCTGTCGCCCTTGGAGCCTACCGACGGCTCGATGCCGACCTCGGCGAGTCTCTCGGAGTAGCGGATGCTGACGTACTGCGAGCCGCGATCGGAGTGGTGGATCAGCGCCCCGTCGCGCTCGGGCTTGCGTGCGTACAGCGCCTG
>NZ_JBFUFQ010000433.1:0-2281 GCF_056403355.1 Rhizobacter sp. P2_H3
GCCACGACCACGGCCGAGGCCGCGGGGGGCGCGGCGGCCGTCAGCCCGCTGGAGCGCGGCGACATCAGCGTCCACCATGCGGCAGCGGCGATCCCGACGCCGGCGGCGGCCACCAGGCCCCAGGCCAGGCGGTGGCGCCCGACGGGTTGCTCGGCGGACTCGTCGGCGCCGTCGCCGTCCTGCGGATGCTCTTCCAGCCAGTGGCGCAGCTCGCGCGACAACGCACGCGCCGAGCGGTAGCGGTCGTCGGGGTTCTTCTCCATCGCCCGGGCGGCGATCTCGGACAAGGCCTTCGGCACGCTGTTGTTGACCTGGTGCGCGGTCGGCGGGTTGTACTCGGCGACGGCGCGGGTGATCTCGGCCAGCGAGCTGCCGCGGAACGGCCGCACGTCGGCCAGCAGTTCGTRGAGCACGACGCCGAGCGAGAACACGTCGCAGCGGCGGTCCACCGGCTGCTGGCGCACCTGCTCGGGCGACATGTAGTAGGGCGAGCCGCCGACGATGTCCTCGCCGTTCGCATCGTGCTGGTGCGCGATGCGGGCGATGCCGAAGTCGAGCACGCGCGGCTGCGTGCGCCCGACCATGAAGATGTTGGCCGGCTTGATGTCGCGATGCACCACGCCCTTCGAGTGCGCATAGGCGAGCGCATCGGCGACGCGGCGCACGATCAGCGCGGCCTGGTGCGGTGACGGCCGCCATCCCTCCTGGCGCAGCTGGCGCAGGTCGCGGCCCTTCAGCAGCTCCATCGCGATGTAGGCGCCTTGCTCGCTCGCGCCGGCATCGAACACCGTGACGATGTGCGGGTGGCTCAGGCCGCCGGCCGCGCGGGCCTCGTTCAGGAACAGCGCATTGAACGCATCGCGCTGCTCGGCCGAGATCTCGAGGTTCAGGGTCTTGATCGCGATCAACCGCGACAGCAGCGGGTCGTGCGCGGCATAGACCACGCCGAGGCCGCCTTCGCCGATGCGGTACTTGAGCGCGTACCGGCCGATGTGGCCGATGGTCGGCATCTGGTCGGCGCCGCCCATCGGCGGCACCGTGGTGGAGAAGGTGGCGGCCGGTTGTGCGGGCAGCCCGAGGTCGGTGTCGCCCCACTTCGGCGCACCCGGCGTCGAGTTGGCAAGGTCGGAGGAAGGATCAGGAACAGGGCCGGGCATGAGGCGGGTTGGGTTCGTGGCACGGTTGTCCACCACGGACGCAGCTTAGTGCAAGCGCATCGGGGCCTGGCAGTAAAAAACCCCGCGTTCTGTGCATTCGTAACATGCGCTTGCGAAAGTCGACGAGATGGTGCATGGGGTTCAACCCAAAACTGACAACAACGCCGACAACAAAAACGCCGGCGAAAAGCGACAGCTACGCGGACAGCAATTGCTGCAGGCGCTGCACCGCGTCCTGCAGGTGCGCCATCGAGCTCGCATACGACAGTCGGATGTAGCGATCGGCGGCATGCGGTCCGAAATCGCGGCCGGGCGTGATGGCCACCTGCGCCTCGCGCATCAGCCGGAAGCAGAAGTCCCAGCTGCTGTCGGCATGTGCCGAGCAATCGGCCCAGGCGTAGAACGCGCCGTCGGGCATCACCGGCACGCGCAGGCCCATCGCCTGCAGCGCCGGCACCAGGAAATCGCGGCGCGCGCGGAACTCGGCGCGGCGGCGTTCGAACTCGGCGATCGAGGCCGGCTCGAAGCAGGCCAGCGCCGCCTGCTGCGCGAGCGACGACGGGCAGATGTAGAGGTTCTGCGCGAGGCGCTCGATGGGCGCCACCAGTTCCGGCGGCAGCACCAGCCAGCCGAGCCGCCAGCCGGTCATGCTGAAGTACTTCGAGAAGCTGTTGATCGAGATCACGTCGTCGCCATGCGCGAGCGCGGTGTGGCCGAACGCGTCGTCGAAGCTCAGGCCGAGGTAGATCTCGTCGACCATCGTGAAGCCGCCGCGTTCGCGCACCGCCTGCACGATGCGCCCCATCTCGTCGAACGCGATCGAGGTGCCGGTCGGGTTCGACGGCGAGGCGAGCAGCACGCCGCGCGTCGCGGCCGTCCAGGCCGATTGCACGGTGGCGGCATCCGGCTGGAAGCGGTGCTCGGGCGAGGCCGGCAGCAGCCGCGCGACGCCATCGGCGGCCGCGACGAAGTGGCGGTTGCACGGGTAGCTGGGGTCGGGCATCAGCACCTCGTCGCCGCGCTCGACGAGCGCCAGGCAGGCGAGCTGCAGCGCGGCCGACGCGCCGGCGGTGATCACGATGCGTTCGGGCGCGATGTCGACCTGGAAGCGCTCGGCGTACCAG
>NZ_JBFUFQ010000434.1:0-2273 GCF_056403355.1 Rhizobacter sp. P2_H3
ATCCTGTGGTCGTGAAAATCACGCGCCCAGCGTGCCGCCTGTGCCCGCCGCCGCCCTTGATCAGGCGCAGGAACCCCTCACCCGCTGCCGCTTGCCGCTCGGCAGGCAGCCGGCGGGCGGCTCGCTCGACAGCCGGATGCGCACGCCCAGCGCCCCCTGCCGGCGCAGGAAGCCGTCCAGCGCACGACCGGCCCGCCGCAACACCGCCGGCGCCCCCCGGTCGCCAGCGGCCGCGCGCAGCACCAGCTCGCACGGCCCGTGCTGCACCAGCTCGAAATCGAACAGGCCGGCCTCCTCCTCCAGCACCGTGCACAGCGCCAGCGGCACCAGCGTCGCCCGCGCCCCGTCGCGGCCGAGCACCAGGCTGTCGTCGCAGCGCCCCTCCACCTCGACCACCGGCAGGACGCTGCCGCACGCGCAGCGCTGCACCTGCAGCCGCGTGCGGTCGCCGAGGTCGCAGCGGATCAGCGGCTGCACCCGGTTCGCCAGGTTCGTCAGCAGCGTGCGGCAGCCGCTCTCGCCCGGCGGCAGCACCCGCCCCTGCGCGTCCAGCTGCTCCAGCAGCACCCAGTCGCTGTTCAGGTGCAGCCGGCCGAGCCGGCACTGCGACGCGATCGGCAGGAACTCCGACGCGCCGTAGGCATTCGCGAGCGGGCAGGCGAACGCCTGCTCGACGCGCCGCCGCGCCGCCGGCGTCAGCGTCTCGCCGCCGGTCCACACCTCGTGCAAGCGCAGGCGCAGGCGCCCCGCCGCCTGCTCGCCGGCCAGCAGCACGGCCACGCTCGGGTAGCTCGCGACGATGGTCGGCGCGAACGCCTGCAGCTGCGCCACCAGCGCCGCCGCCGGCTGCAGGAACGAGAAGCCGCGCAGCCGCGGCGCCCACGCCGGCACCCGGTGCCGCAGCCGCTCGACGCTCACGGTGCTCGCGAAATGCCCGCCGGTGGCACCGACGAACGCGATGCGCTCGCCCAGCAGCCACGGGTCGAGCAGCCGCCGCCACGGCTGCAGCACCGGCCGGCGGCACGCCTCCAGCGTGTCGTAGACGCGCATCGCGCCCTCGTCCTGCACGAACAGCGCCGGCTCGCCCTGGCTGCCCGAGCTCTCCCACACCTGGTAGCGCCCGAGGTACGGCCGGCCGATGCCGTCGGGCTGCGCGATGAAGCGCCGCAAGCCCGCCAGGCGCAGCGCCGGGTCGGCCACCCAGTCGTCGAAGCGGTGCATCAGCGTGTGCTTGTCGATCGCCGGCAGGTCGCGCAGCGCCGCACGTGCCGGGTCGATGCCGCGCAGCAGTTTCCGGTACAGCGGCGAATCGCGCGCCGCCGACTGCAGCAGCGCCGCGAGCCGCTGCGCCTGCCGCGCCGCCAGCGCCTCAGGCGTGCCCTGCGGCACGGCCAGCACGTCGAGTGCGAGTGCCGCACCCTGCCATGCCGCGTCGGCGGCCGATTGCCAGTCGGACACCGGCGAGGCCGCTTCGGGAGGTGCCGGACGGGGGGTGGTCATCGCGGGTTTCGGTGCAAATGTGCCCTTGGGGACCATTGGAACACCCGACGATGCGCACCGGCACCCCGCGCCGCCTTGCGTTTGCGCAAACCGCCGGCGGGCATGGCCTGCCTACGATGCGACCGCGCCGATCCCGGCGTGCGAAGCGAACCCGGAGGATCACCATGCACACCCAACCCTTTGCCGGCAATGGCAGCGATACGCTGGCCGGCGGCCTGCGCCAGATGGTCGACGAGGCCGAACGCATGCTGAAGAGCGCGGCCCAGACCGGCGACGAGAAGGTCGACGCGGTGCGCCAGCGCCTGGCCGAGCAGGTGCGCGAGATGCGCAGCCAGCTCGAGCAGCTCGAGGACGATGCCCTGCACCAGGCGCGCCGCGCCGCGCGGCAGGCCGACCACGCGGTGCACGCGCACCCGTACGGCGCGATGGGCGTCGCGGCGGCGGTCGGGCTGCTGGTCGGCTTCCTCGCGGCCCGCCGCTGATGCAGTCGGCCGCCGACGCGTTGCCGCAGCTGCTGGGCACGCTGCTCGACAGCGGGCGCACGCGGCTCGAACTCCTCTCGGTCGAGATCGAGGAGGAGCGGCTGCGCCTCGCGGCGCTCTTCATCGCCGCGGCCGTCACGGTGTTCTGCGCGCTGGTCGCGAGCGTGCTGCTCGCCACCGGGCTGGTGCTGCTGTGCGAGCCGGCGCAGCGCCCGCTGGCGGTCGGTCTCGCGACCGCGCTGTTCGCCGCCGCGGCCGCGCTGGGCGGGTGGCGCTGGCGACGCTTGGCGC